>JAKMFF010000283.1 GCA_022425585.1 Candidatus Poseidoniaceae archaeon | reverse complement strand
AAACTACACTGAATGCAACATCTTGAGCTGTAATTGACTCTGAACCTGGAGCAAGTTCGAAGGTCATTCTCAAGGTGTTACCATTTTGGATGACTATGCTTAGAGGCATGACTTTGGAAGCCATTTGGTCTTGAGCCTGGTCACCAGTGCTTTGTGCGTTTTGCTGCAACTTTTCAGCGGTCTGTATAATGACCGCTGATGCTACCGCCGCTACAAGGATAAGCGCGATGAATACAATCATCGCACCAATACCCATTGCAGCAAGGTTATCGCTGTTTTCATTCTTCATTTCGTTTCTTTTCATATTTTTCACCATTTATTTTTTTTCTCGTCCTCCCGCTTACGGGTGGAATAGGATACGGGCCTAGGATCTACCTCCTGTGCCCATGTCGATGGTTAGTGGCATTCTAATCACTGCCACCTCATCGGGGGATAACCGCTCCACAAAGGGAACTTTAGCCGTGGTATAGCCTGGGGGCAACCACGGCGAGAGAATGATATCGGTAAGTGGCTCCATCGAGCGGTTTTGCGCCCTAATGGTGACCATGATTTCACCTGAGCGCATCTCATAGCCAGTAGAGACTGCCAATTTTCTTGACAGAGGGATTTCATCTGCACCGTAACGACCTTCCGATTTAATATCAAAACGAAGCGGCAAATTACCGCCTGGTGCGATGATTGGCAAATCTACAGATGATGGAATAGATAACCATCCTTCCGGAACTGGTGGGGATAATCGCATTGCTGGCATAGCAATTGGTCCATCGTTAATCAGTCTTACAAGGAGTACACCCGTATCTCCGCCAGCAGGCCATCTAGTATCGACACCTAACCAGAAATGTCGGAAGAAGAATGGGTTTAGGGTCGAGGTATTACCGCCAATTAGGTCATCAACCATGAATTCGATTTCGGTGGCAGCTTGGCCGACATCGCCAATTTCAGCGGCGGAAGTGGCTTTTCTCAGCCCAAGAAGAAGATTTTCTGCTTCAATCCTATCGATCTTTTTCTCTTTCAGTAAACGATGAAGCATTGCAATACTTCTACGGAGATAAAGAACATCCTCTTCAAGAGTTACTAACGCTTTTTCTGCCTTCTTGACACTTAGTTTAGCACGCTTTAACTTGTGCATTGTGAGATATTTCTTGGCTTCCATTATGTCAATTTCAGTGGCAGCCAAAGAGTTACTGTCCTGTTGGACTACCCCTTGAACTAGAGAATCTAAGTCTCTCGTGGCAGACATTATTCTGTTCTCAACCTCAGTAAGAGTTGCTGCTGATACCGCCGTCGATTCAATAATATCTTCTGGCGATTCTTGTATTTCTGGCTCCGGGGCTTCTTCAGGCTCCTCGACTTGAGCAGGTGGTTGCTCGAATGTTTCATCCTCTAGACCCATCATGTACTCTCGCACTTGGTCTTGGAAGGATACTCCACTACCCTGTTCTTCTCCGTTATCGTCAACATCTGTGGATTCATCCTCCATCTCAATGTCTTCGATTTGAATCTCCTCGACGACTTCTTCATCTAGAATGTCATCAAGGTCGAAATTTATGCCTTCTTCAGATTTTTCTTCAGACATCTTCTCTCACCTCCTCCTCCATTCCAAGTTCGCCGCCGGTTGGTAAATCCTCAAAAATAGCATCAAGATTGATGCCATCGTTCGCTAAGTCATTTAATAATCGAGCCGGGTCCGATAAATCTCTTTCGATGCGTATCGCTTTGACTTCGATGTCTGTTAATCGACCATATAGCGTCCCGTATACCGTATCTGCACGGCGTACTAGAATCCATACTCCAATCGATAAAATCACAACATAGGCTGCAATAGTCATTAGATTTTCTTGGCTAGTGTCAATCTGTGGCGGTATACCGAGAACTACTCCAAGTAATCCAAACACAGGTAAAGCAAGTATGATTCTAAGTTGTCTTCTACTGTCGGCTAAGGCTTGGAAATGATCTGCATATAATGTCGAAACACCCTTCCTAGCCCGTTGATAGTCTTCATGGATTAGTCTAAACTCATCTGTGCTCATCCACGTCATGCGCCATATCCACATGGCCGCCAATGTAAGTACGGCTGGGCCCCAGAAGATGACATTGAACAAGTGGAATGCGAAACCAAATGCTAACACGCCAGAATATATCGAGAACAGCCTGAACTTCTCGTTTTGGCCATTGAGTCGAGCTAGGATAAGGGAG
>JAKMFF010000282.1 GCA_022425585.1 Candidatus Poseidoniaceae archaeon | reverse complement strand
ACAGAGTTAGAATTGTGGCCTTAGTGATTGATAATCAACACCAAGGCGAAGGACTTGGGTCAAGGGTAGTAGAAGATTTATTTTCAATATCAAGAGCAATAGAGAGAAATACAATTCAATTAGAAGTCAGAGTATCAAATATACGAGCTCAGAGGTTTTACCAACGTTTTGGTCTAAACATCCATCAAACGATTGCTAATTACTACTCAGACGAAGATGGATATGTCATGATGGGGACAGTATAGAATTATACACCTAACCATTATGTCAATCCATGGAAGAGTTTGTGGTGTCTGACTTATGCGAATCAAAAGACATCCAAAGCGTCGCTCTGCTTGACGGGGATGGTTTTGTTAAAGCCATAAAACCAAATCAAGAAAAAAATAATCATCTTATGTCGCAACTAGGTAACAGCCTAAACAATTCTAATGAATTTGAGTCAACTACTTTGATTACCGATAAACACATTATTCTAGTTCAGAGATTGGAAAAAAATTACACCCTCATCGCATTTTGTTTAGCAAAGTGTAATCTTGGTGGAATTAGACATCAAATATCTGTCGCCACCGACAGACTGAATGCCTACCTCAAGACAAGTTCTTCATGAGTTGATTAGTTCTGCCCTGTTAACAAAATATCAACCATTAAATGGGGGATGTCAGTCCCAATGGAGTGTAAGGTGGCAATCTTACACATCAAGGTGAGTTTAGTAATGGCAGAAATCAATCAAATTCTCGAAGAAAAAAAGAATATGGTGAATGAAAAAGCAACAGCATTTCGTGAAACACGAGATGAGTGGAATAAGAAGTCAAAAACTCATTCCACCGCCAGAAATGAATTAAATGCTGAAGTCAAAGAGTTGATTGTTCAAGTTCGCGAGCAAAGAGATATTAGAGAACAAATGAACGAACTAGTTCGAGAAAAGAAGCAAATTCGACAAGACGCAAATGTCAAGGTGAAAGAAATTAAGACCAAACTCGATGTGTCTAGAGGTGGTGCTCCTGAACAAGATAATCAAAGAGGTAGAAGAGGTCAAAGACCGGTTACACCACACACATTAAAGCGAGAACTTCAGAGACTTGAAAGAGAGTTTGAACAAGGCCGACACACTGGTAAGAATGAAACCAAGGTCATGAAAAGAATGAAAGAAATTAGTTCCTTACTAAAAAAGATGAATTCTGTCGACGATAAAAATGACGACATGAAATCACTGCGAGATGAATTAAGAGCTGCATTGGCAGAGCAAGAGGAAGCCCATGAAGAAGTTCAAAATGCAGCAAATGCAGCACAAGAAGCACACGAATTAATGCTACAATGGAACAAAGAAGTTGACAAGCAAAGAGAGAAGGCTGAATCATGCCACAGAGAGTTACGCAAGTCTAAGAAAGAAGCGGACAAAGCTCACCATTTGTACATTGTATCGCTTCGTTGTTTACATTCAGCCCAAGACATGTTATCTGCAATATCTGGAACTGGCAAAGGAAGTAGCAAGTCTGGAGCAAGAGTTGAGGTCCAAGATTTGATGAGTAAACTTATGTCTGGAGATACATTATCTACTGAAGAACTTATGCAATTACAGAAATTTGACTGATGTCAAACATCAAATACCGTCTGTAATGAAGTTAGCGTGAGGCATGACTATGATAAATCGAGATGAAGTTGCTCAAATTGTTGACAACTATGACCGACTTAAACTACGGATTGGGATGACTGCATCACATTCTGCTCTAGATATCTGTGATGGAGCCATTGAAGAAGGGTTTCCAACTGTGGCCTATTGTAAAGAAGGACGTCACAAAACATATGCTAATTACTTCAAAACTCACCGAACTAATTCTGGTAGAGTTGTAAGAGGAATGGTTGACAAGAGCATCATAATGTCTTCATTTAATGATGTAATGAATGCTGATATGCAAACTGAAATGCGCAAGAGAAATGTCGTGTATATTCCAAACCGTTCATTTACCTCATATTCGACAATTGATGATGTTGAGAATAATTTCAAAGTACCATTATTTGGTTCGAGAAATATGTTGAGGATGGAAGAGAGAACCGAAGATCAAGACTATTACTGGATTTTAGAAAAGGCTGGCCTACCATTCCCTGAGGCGATAAGTAATCCAGAGGATATTGACTGTCTTGTTATTGTTAAATTACACCATGCGCAAAAAATACTTGAAAGAGGTTTCTTTACTTGCGCTTCATTTGCCGAATATACTGAAAAATCTCAGGCTCTTCTCAAGGAAGGAGTTATCGATCAGGCCTCACTTGATGGTGCTAGAATTGAGAGATATGTTATTGGTCCAGTGTTTAACCTGAACTTTTTTTACAGCCCTTTAGCAGAAGAGGGAGAGAAATTAGAGTTACTAGGTGTTGACTGGCGATTCGAATCATCACTTGATGGCCATGTTCGACTTCCAGCCCCGCAACAAATGACAATGCCAATACATCAACAAATTCCTGAAATGACTGTTGTAGGGCATAATACTGCAACAATTCGGGAATCATTATTGGAAAAGGCATTTGAACTTGGCGAGAAGTTTGTCAAAGCTAGTAAAGAGCATTATGACCCTGGAATCATAGGTCCTTTTTGTCTCCAAACATGTATCGATAAGGACATGAATTACTACATTTATGATGTTGCCCCAAGATTAGGCGGTGGAACTAATGTTCACGTCAACGTTGGCCATCCATATGGTAATGCAACATGGCGAAAGCCAATGTCGAGTGGCAGAAGAATCGCCATGGAATTACGTATGGCGGCAGAGCAAGATAGGCTTCTTGAAGTATTGACTTGATTTTTGCAAATCAATATCTAACGTCTAACAAATAACTTTCTTCACTATCCAATCAACCTTGGAAATTTGGGAAATATTGCTGAGTGTACGCGACGGCATGTTCATGTGGATAACCTTGCGAAACTAGATTTTGATAATAGTCTCTTGCTGGGTCTGATTGACTGTTAGGTTGCTGATATTGTTGATTAACATTAGATGCTGTTTGATGGTTTACTGCAGGAATTATCTTTTGATGTGTGCCTTGATGTATTTGTTGATTATGATATCCCATTTGGTTTGGCATCATAGTTTCCTCGCCTTTCCTGCCCCGCAAGAATAGTAATGATCCTAAAATCACCAATATTAGAACACCACCGCCGGCAATCGCAACGGTTCCAAAGGATGAACTATCACTGCTTGGAGGAAGACCCCATCTAGTTGGGTCATCTGGATATCCATCTGCTCCATCTGAGTAACTCCATTGGTTGTCCTTATTGGAATAACCATCACCATCACTATCATAGCAACCATTGCGATCATTGGTTGAATTACCAATCACACTCGGACAAGCATCCGCACCTGAAGTTAGATTCCACTCACTTGTTGGGTCAGAAAAGCCATCTGAGTCAAAATCTGAGCACCCAATTCGATCCACTGAAGAGTCACCGGCAACTTCTATACAATCGTCTGACAAGGGGTAACCAGGATTATCCCCATATCCATCACCATCAATATCAGACCATTGTGTTGCATCTTGTGCAAAAACATCTCCACCACTATATTTTGTCCAGAATTCATCTGTATCCGAGTACCCATCACTGTCGCTGTCAATACAACCCTTGCGGTCTTCGGTAGAATCACCAGCGATATCTTTACAATAATCTCCGTTGAAACCATCTAAGTTATCACCAAACCCATCTCCATCAGAATCCGCCCATTGGCTGGGTTCATTGATGAAACTGTCAATTGCATCATACCAACCATCACCATCTAGGTCTGGACATCCATATGCTCCATTTTGGTTTGAATTACCAAACTGTAAGGGACAGGTGTCCTGTTCATTTTCGGCAATTGATTCTACATATTGACCAGGCCACCCTTCAGGACGGTCTGTCCATGAAAGGTTACCCCAATTGTCACCTAATCCGTCACCATCAAAATCAGACCACTGCAGGGGGTTTTGCGGGAAGGCATCAGCCCCATTACCAGAATCCCAATTCCCTTCAGGGTTAGAGTAGCCATCACCATCAAAGTCGTAACAACCTAGACGGTCATAAAGAGAATCACCAGATGTATCGACACAATCATCTGGGTTAAGACCTGCTGAGTTGTCTCCAAATCCATCACCATCAGAATCAATCCATTGAGATGGTTCATAATCAAAAGCATCATCTACATTTGCCCATCCATCACCATCAGAATCAAGACAAGCAATTTTGCCATTTTCTGTTGAATTACCTGGTTGCAAAGGACATGTGTCGCTATTGTCAGACCAAGTGTCTTGATCTGAATCAGCACAGCCCTGTTCTCCTTGAGTAGACGTACCGTAATATGTTGGACAGTCATCAAATGAGTCATCAAAGGCATCTCCATCATCATTCAAATCCTCATCGCTATCACGGCAGCCATCTCCATCCATATCAGTTCCAGGTTCAGAAATCCATGTTGGCCTAGGGGGGTTAAACGAGGTTCTTGGGCAAGTATCGTCTACATCTAATACTCCATCATTATCATCATCATTATCCTCTGGATGGTCATCTTTACAACCATCATTATCCCAATCAGTAGAACTAGGAGGGTCGTTGAAATCTCTAGTACTAGTCCAGCCAGTTTGGCTATTTCTTGGACAGTTATCTGGGAAATTATCTGTAATCCCATCGTTATCATCATCAGAATCACAAGCATCACCCTCAGAATCAAGATCGGTGTTTTCCTGACCAGGATTAGCAGTGTTTGGACAATTATCATCTTCGTCTGCAACTCCATCACCGTCGGCATCTAACACTGCTATGGTTTCTGTAAGCCAAACATACGGCATCAATACTGAAGTCGTCTGACTTTGAGCAGTCGAAGTACCAAAATCAATAGTTCCGTTGTAGTTACCGCCTACTGCTAATGCTCCGTTACCTAACAAGGCAATACCTGAAACTGCATCATCAGCAGAACTTCCCGCATCGAATAAGGCAACTGGATTCCCATTAGGACCAAAGGTTACAATTACAGAATCGTTGTACCCTCTTGTGTTAAATGTTTGACTGCTAAAAGAAAATGAACTTTGTGATGATAGCCCGAGTATTGTATAACCAGTGTTTGAATCATATTCAATCCCTGACCCTGAATCAAAACTCGTTCCACCAACTGATTTAGCCCAATTCCAAGAACCAGTTGAAGACATACTTGCTGCGAAAGCATCGCTTTGCCCGGCACTTGTCAGAGAACTACCTAGGTTGATAGACCCTGAATAAACTCCTGACATTAACAAATTATTTTGTCCATCAATTGAGAAATCGGTTACTGTCGCCGAGCCACTTCCAGTAGTGGCGTAAGCAGATTGCCAACTACCAGATTGGCTGATCTTAGCGATACCTACTGGAATCTCATTGATACCAGCATTGGCTACTACACTACCAAATGTCATACTAACCTCAAAATTTGTCGAAATCCAAATACTATTACTTGAGTCAACAACCATACTATTTACTTCTTGAGCCCCTTGACCTCTTGCAACGTCAGACCATTGCAAGTTACCTGAATTAGAGTACTTGGCAACAAATATCTCAATGTCGTCACCATTCTGCGCACCTGTATCGGCAGCTACACCAACATCGGTATTACCTAAAAACCAACCACCAATAATCGGATCATTATTAGAATCAGTAGTGATTGATGTTCCGTATACTACATCTAGAGTATTAACGGTAACACCGTCATAATCTCCATCGCCGTTTAGTGATTGAGCCCACTGCCATTGACCGTTTGGAGAAATTTTAGCAGTCCAGCAATCCCAATATCCTGTTGAAGTCAAAGTAATACTACCAAAAGAAATTGTATCATAAAACATGCCGGTTGCAAAGATATCGCCATTTGATGCTACGGCAATATCGTTTATGGTTGCTTCAGCATACTGTGAGGCACCAGTGATGGAAACTTGTTCTATCCATTGCCAATTACCATTAACATCTGATTTGGCAATCCATGGCTCAATATATTGTCCAGAGGTAATTGACGCAGAACCCATTGACATGGTTGTGGAACCACTAATTATTCCAGCTACAACCAATTCATTACTGGGGGAAGAATCTATAGAATTGAGTACTGCAGGATTGGCTGCAGATGCAGATGCTGACCAATCATTTGAGTTTCTCTGACTGAACATCTTGGGTAGGATATCCGAATTATCCTCAAATAATTGATTGTTGGTAGATTTTTCATTTTGGTCTACCGCTGAAAAAGAACCAATAATAAGCACGATTATTAGCACGTATGCAGAAATTGATTTTCCAAGTTTTTTACTTGCCATAGGCTTGCCCTATATGTCCTAGTAATGCGAAGGAAATGAATCCTTCCCTATTTGGTTTCTAGTTTAACAATCATTCGATGTTTGAATCTAGAGAAAGTATTTCACTATCTCCGCCTTCTAACACGGTAATTGTTGATACTGCAAATGGCTTACCACATGCAATTCCAAGTTCACGATTGACCAGATTTGCTCTATGCTTTATGACACTTGGATGGTTTGCATGCAATGCATTAATGTAATCCTCAGGGCAGTTTGCTGCTAGAATAATCAATTTAGCTTCACCAGATGCACATGCGTCTATTGCTTGTCTTTGTCCAAATAACAGTTTACCTGTTGATATTGCGTTTTTCAATTGTCTACTTAAATCCATATTTTTCTCTCCATACTCCACATTGTTTCTCATGGTTGATTATATCACTCTTCAGGGATGTAGTACAATTCTACACTACCAGTTCCCAATGAAATTGGTTGACCAACAATAATGTTCTCTGCAACACCGGTTAGTTGATCTCTTTCACCAATAATACCCGCCTTCAAAAGGTGGTTAACGGTAACTTCGAATGCAGCACGGGCTAGAATACTGTGCTTTGTTCCAGACACACCATGTCGGCCAATTGCTCTAACTTCACCTTCAGATGTCATGACATCTGCAACAAGTAATAGATGTCTAACGTCTACTTCTAGTCTAGCGCCATCAAGGGTTGCTTGTAATTCGTTAACGATTGCTTGCCTTGCAGCTTCAATACCAAGGTATTCATAAATTTCAATAATATTATTAGTATAGGTTCTACTTCTGTCAATTGTTTCAATTTCACTCACTCTTGACAGATTTGAGCCGATTGTTGAGAGATAATATTCACCTGTTTTATCATCAAGTTGAACATTTGCTCGCTCGACATTTGGAATACCCTTCAATCTCAAGTCACGAATTTTTTCTTCAAGTTGTAGTAACATTGTGTAAGATGGGGGGTTTTCTGCTAAGTCTGCCAAGTCTTCCTCAGAGTGAACTCCAGGAATCATGGTAAGTTTGCCGGGATTCTTATCTTTATCAGCTTGAACCAACAGTCTGGTTGCTTGTTCTAATTTATCTTTAACTTCAGCACCAGTCATGTTCTTTTGCTTCAGGTTAGACTTGTTAAGCTTCAAAACCAATCTCCTTTGAGCAACGTCGGTTTCTAGGGTCGCGATGTTAACAGTCGTGGTTACTTCGATGGAAGCCGCTAATTTTTGTGCTTCTTCAGCAGAAGTTCTCTTGTCACCGGCTAACCTAATGGTCATCGTTGGTGTTTGAGGTACTTTTCTAGCATCAACAATTTCAATAATTCTAGGAAGACCTTGTGTTACGTTAACAGTTGCAACACCAGCGTAGTGGAAAGTACGCATTGTCATCTGAGTTCCCGGTTCCCCAATAGATTGAGCAGTAATGATTCCTGCTGCTTCATATGGGTCAATACTGGCTCTCTTCAACGCAAAAATAGCTTCTTGCACTACTTTTTTCGCTTGTGGCTTGGTGATTTTGTTCTTGCCTCTTGCGTGAATTGCCACGGTCAAGTCATGGAAGATTCTGTTAGTAAACCTGCGAGAACCAGAATCCTCAACTGCAGACACCAGAGATTTGTACACAGGGTCTTCACATAGCGGATCCTCTAATCCATTCAATTTTGCTTCAGAATTGTAAGTATCAATCTCAGCAGTTGATTTGACTCTCGACCTTGCTCTGGATTTTCGACCAGTTCGACTTAGTCTGACCGAAGTTACCGGGCCGATTGCTTCATTGTTGGCTAGCTTATTTTTTTGGTTTGCACCATCAATAATTCCTTTGATTTTACCGGCGGTTTCTGAATCGGTTTCACAGATTTGAGCAATGTTTTCTGCTGGCAATATCTTGACATCGTCCCACTTGCGGTCATCTGCAAGAATATGAGCAAAATTCTCATCGATTCCTAGGTCCATTAGTTTCTTCTTGGTTGCACTCTTTACTACCATCAGTTCTCGCCTCCTTCTGCTTCAGCCTCGAATTCCCAAGCACCCATGTCCTCTTCTTTCTCGTCTCGCTCTCGTGATTTTCTTTCTACAACAGTTGCACCTTCGGTTCCTAGTGCTTCATCGACTATTACATCAATGTTGAATGGAGAACCATGTACACCTCTAGATGGATCAATTCCGTCTTCACCGTAGCTAAACTGAATAATTCTGTTAGCAGTATTTCGCACTGATAACATCTCATCGTCGTAAACTTTCAAGTCATCCATAGCATTGATCAGTCTTCTTTGCATATATCCTGATTTTGCAGTACGAACCGCTGTATCGACTAAAGATTCTCTTCCTGAAACTGACAACATAAAGAACTCGGTTGGCTCAAGACCACGCTTGAATGAATTAGAGATAAATCCTCTATCCAAAGCACCGCGTCCGCCACGCTTGAAGTGAGCTAGAACTCTGTCATTGTAACCTCTTTCTAGTCGCTTTCCACGAACCTTTGCTTGACCAATTGAACCAGCCATCATAGTCAAGTTGTCCATAGAACCTCTTGCACCCGATATAGCCATATTCACCGCAGCATTTGTCGAACCAGATTGATTCAATTCATCCTTAGCAATGTCACCAGCCTTTTGCTTTCCTTCGTCTAGCATTACCATGATATTCTCTTCTAGAGTCTCTCTTGGAGTTCTGCCCGGTCTTGTTTCGTAGCCTTTACCGTCTTTACCAAATGCAGCAAGTTCCTCTTCAACAAGGGTTCTTGCATCAGCATTCGCTTTTTCAATTGCAGCAAGGGATTCGGGGGATAAATCTTCATCGTCAATACCAGTAGTAAATCCAAGTGCAGTACATGCAGCAATGGAAAGTTGTGTAAATTCATCCAAGAATTTAGCACCTTTTTCAGGTCCATTGGTTTGAACAATTGCGTCTAGCAATCTTCCATCTTCAGCGCCAATCGCTCTCTTATCTAGAGTTCCTTCGACACCTCCCTCTCTGACTACAACATCATCATTCGAACGACTTCTGAATCTCAAGTGGATATTATCTGGGATAATCAAAGAAATGATATCTTGTCCACGGAAACAATCTTTACCGTTTTCATCCTTGACGATTTCTGGTAGTTTACCAGTCCACCCAATGTTACCAAGCATTTCCAGGCCATATTCAACACGAATTAGCGTTCCGGGTCTTGATAGCAGATAAGCACCAGAAATGTGGTCGTGGATACCGCCAATAACCGCACCACCATATCTTGGGGTTAGTATATGTTCTTGGACACGCATCAGTATTTTTGCTTCAGCTCTTGCTTCTTCAGATTGAATAACGTGGAGATTCATTTCATCACCGTCAAAATCAGCGTTATATGGTGTACAAACTGCCAGATTAAATCTGAAAGTATGACCTTGCATAACTCTTACTTCGTGAACCATCATTGACATTCTGTGTAGAGACGGTTGTCGATTGAAAATTGCTACATCTCCATCAATCAAGTGACGCTCAACGAGCATACCTGGTTTTGGATTGCCATCACGGTCATAAGTTGAAAGTCTATCTTCAATACCAGTCCTCTCGCCATAGATTGGGTCTTCTGGACTGCCACAATGCGGACATGTAACATCCAAATGTTCAGGTAGTGGTTCAGGATTGACTTTGTCTAGTTGTTCTAATTCCCACATCCATCTATAGTGTAATGCTGCTCTTGGATCATCCTTCTCTAATGGATTGCCATGAATGTCTTCACCACGAAGGTTAGCAATAGTTGCATCATCATCCACGACATAGTTGGTAACCTCGATACTTGGGTCAACAACAGACCTGCTGATTTCTTTCTTTATCACTAAGCCTGGCAAAAAGTTGGGCGCAGGTAGTACTTGATGAATATCAGGGCGCATGGTGGTTTCTTCCATACATTCTGGATTGTGACATCTAAATCCTGCATTGATTAGACGACTTCTTGCATTAATTCTTACTCTCCTCTTGTCTCCTCTGATGATATAGTTTACACCAGGGTGAACGTCGGGACCTCTCAGAATCATTTGACGCATCTGCTCTCTGTTCCTCATGGTGACCCTAATCGGGACAGTTAGTTCACGAGCAATCTTTTCTGGAACACCTACTTCATTGACTCCAAGGTATGGGTCGGGGGATATTACTGAACGGGCACAGAAGTTGACACGCTTACCAGTTAAGTTACTGCGGATTCGTCCTTCTTTTCCTTTCAGCCTTTGCGTTAGTGTTTTCAGTGTTCTTCCTGAACGGTGTCTTGCTGGAGGAATTCCTGAAGTTTGGTTATCAAAGTAAGTGGTAACGTGGTATTGTAATAGTTCCCAAAGATCTTCAACAATTAGTTGAGGAGCTCCAGAATCTCTGTTCTCTCGCAATCGCTGGTTGATACGTAGTACGTCAACTAACTTGTGTGTCAAATCGTCTTCCGAGCGGTCTCCGCTGTCAAGGGTAATCGATGGCCTAACGGTAATTGGTGGAACAGGCAGAACCTTCAAGACAGTCCATTCAGGTCTGTTTTGGGTATCCATCCCAATGAAGATTAGATGTTCAACAGGGATACTGCTCAACCATTCTCTAACGTCTCTTGGATTGAGTTTACGCTCAGTTTCTTTTCCGCTACCTTGAGTTTCAAGTTTTTCTTTGAAAGTAGTTGGCTTATCTAGGGTAATCTTACCTTGAGCGGCCCCACAATGCATACAGACCTTACGCTTGGCTCCTGAAGTAACTTTCTCGATTTCTTTGATAATCTTAGAAAATTCTGTTGAGCCTACACCGTGCTTGAGTTGGATATCTCTAACTCTGCTGCGGTAGAAGTCTTGCTCACTTAGTTCTGGGTTAGAAGGGTGAGTATTTGCTTCATCGTGCAATAGAATCTTGCTGCAAGAGTTGCATGTAGCCTTTAATGCTGTTTTTATTAGACCAACGAAACCGATGTGTATCACTGGTAATTCCATTTGTATGTGACCAAAATGCCCTGGGCTTTCGTCATACTTGCAGTTATCAGTTGGACATACCAATCCTGGCTCAATAACACCCATGTGCGGGTCCATCAAACCTTGACGGTAAGCGTGTCCATCGTCTTTGTAAGTATCAGCGGTTTTAACCTCAACTGCTGACATTTTTCTAATTTCACTAGGGTCCATTAAACCGAAACGGATACTAGCAATTCTTTTTGGGATAAGGGTGGTAATTCTGCTCATCTTCTGTCCTCCAGTTCTAATCTCATGGCCACACCTAAACTCTTCATTTCGTCTAGTAGCAGCTTGAAAGCGTATGATGTTTGTACCTTGTATACTTCAGCACCATCTCCGTGTATTGGACTGACGTAGGTTCTCCTTTTGGGATCGTACCATGCCAAGTGTCCTGACTGAGCACAAACATACATGTCAATACCGTCAGATTCATCCAATAATCTATCTTTGATAACCATGGATGCACCGTGGGCAATTAGACAATCACGTTCCATCTCACCAAATCGCAGTCCACCTTGTCGGGCACGACCTTCAGTTGGTTGACGGGTCAAGATTTGCACACGTCCTCTAGAACGGGCGTGAATCTTGGAACTTACCAAGTGATGTAGTCTCTGATAGTAGATACAACCTACGAAAATTTCAGCAGGATAAGCCTGTCCAGTTTCGCCGTTAATCATGGTTTCACGACCTGAGTGAGCAAATCCGTTACGGATTAGGCCATCTCTAAGGCTTCCTTCTTTCTCTCCTCTAAAGGC
>JAKMFF010000266.1 GCA_022425585.1 Candidatus Poseidoniaceae archaeon | reverse complement strand
ACCTTACTGAGAATGGGGTTGATTAACTTAGATTTGATGGATTTAAGGGCCATAGTAGAACAAGAGGGTAATGCCACCCTATTGGTCGGCATGGGGGAGCCAGAAGAGCCTGAAAAAATACTTCATTCAGCGATGATGGCGCCTCTAGCCGCTTTGGATGTAAGCGGTGCCACTGGATGTTTAATTCAAATCGAAGGAGGATTGGGAATGACGCTAAGTCAGGTAGATTCAGTTGCACGTTTATTCACTGAAGCACTTGATTCAGACGCCCAAGTAATACTAGGGGCTAGGGTAAGCGAAGACTTAGTCAATACAATCAGGGTAGTTACCTTACTTGCGGGGATAAAGGACTCTAATCAACCTCAATAATCGTATCCCACTCAACATCTTCGATAACGGGAATTGGTTCAGTATTTTCCCAATCTACGTCATCGTCTTCTTGCCATGACTCCTCATTTGATTCAGTTTCTATTGGCGTGTCATCGTTATCTTCTATTTGCTCATCTTCAGATGGCTCTGCGTTGCTATCGCTGTTATGTTCAACAATACGGCTGACTTCGACTGCTAAGTTATCTTGTCCAATTATATCATTTAGCACCTTTCGATGAATAAATAATACGGCAATTATTACCACTGCGTGACCAATTTGCATCACAGTTGTTATGTCATCAAATACGGTAGTCAGCATAGCAACGCTGCCAGCATAAGCATAGCCAAATGCTAAACCCCAAGACAACGCATTTTCTTCGTGAATTGGCCTAAAACTACTTTTGTAACCTTTGGCCGTCATCGACCATATGGCAATGAATACGGTAAAAATCATCAAAATTAATTCTTCGAACAGAACTTGAATGTTAGTCGGGTCTAGGAAAATTTGTCGCCAAAGTGTTAGCAGGTGCCAGGAAATAAAGACATGACAAATAATAGTCCATCGATTACTGAAATTGTGCAAGCGGTATTTCATCGAAGCTAATTTTTTCTGTTGCCAGTTATATCCAACATTGGCAATCAACACTAATACCGTGAGGCTAGTAAATGGCAGACTGGCGAAGAGAGCCCCAGTGATGGACAGATCTAAATCATGAATTTTGTAAAAGATTGCCGCCAGAAAACTAGATGTCAATGCTATTACTCCAATCGAAAATACAACAGACATTGGCAGATAAGTTGGTTTTTCTTTGTCGGTTAATTTTGCACTTGCTGATGACGCCCATTTAGTGAAAGAAGTTCCTTGGACTATCGACCATACAACAAATAGGCTACCCATAATCAGCGGCAGAACCCTGTCTCCAATTGGCATAATTCCATTATCACTAAACAATAGCAACATCGCGATAAATGACACAATCGCCATCCCTAATGGGAAAATACAGATCTTAAATTTAGCCATACTACGAATTATCAGCGGCCTTTCATCACTTATTTGATGGTCTAAAGTAATCCACTTTTTAACTGTGGAATTATTACTTGCCAAGGCACTAATACCATAACCGATTGATAAGCTGGTAAATGCCATTGCGGAAAGGTTAGTTAGCGAATCAGCGCTGGAAGTGATGTATAGCACTATTGATAAAATTGTGATTAAAAATAAGTGCGGCATGGTGGACGTGGATACTAATGTCCTTGCAAGAGAAAATAATGAAACGTTAGTAGTTTCATATTCTGCCAGCAAATCCTGACTAGAATCTTCCAATTCTTCAGCGTCACTGTCCATGTGGCATCATTGGTAGGCTAATGCCACTTAGATTTCATCTTATCCAAAGAAATAAAGCCAGTTACGACTTGTTAGTGATATGGCCAAGCGACTTACTAAAGCACTACGCGGTAAGCGTCGTTGGTTTGGTATTCATGTCGATGGCCAATTTTCTACCCGTAATCAACTCACTAACCATTTGAATATGCTATCAAGTAAGTGGAAACTTACTAAACCGCTAAGGTTGATGGATTTTGATTTCTCAACAGCAGGTGGATTATCCCTTGCGATAATAGAGGTTAAGTTACAAGATAGTAAATTATTACGTGCTAATATTGGGGATGAAAAAGCGATTGATGTATTTGGGATTCAAAGTATTACTACCAGTGGCAAGATAAGATTAGTTAGAGACAGGCTTAATCTGCCAAAAAAGCAATGAAAGTTTCATTTGTATTAGGGGCTCTCGCCGTTTTATGGGCGCTGGTGGTTCTGCTGATGCGATGAAATTCAGCGACGTTCTGATTTTAGTCGGAGTTGGAGTATTATGCGCTGGTTTCATCATCCATGGCTGGGTCGAGACGACCTCTATTGGTTCAGATGAAGAGACCCCTATGTATGGTAAAGCACTAACTCTACTCAAAGGTGATGAAGTGCAATTTGATATTGAAGCAACCAGTGATTGTAGTGGTAGTATTGTTATTTCCGATGATTCTGTTGAACTCGAAAACCAAACTTATCAGTTAATGGAAGGAGAAAAATTCTCACACACTTTCTATTCCAAAGATTCTGGATCTTATTCAGCAACGATCTACATAGACGGTGGTGAAGCTGAAGTAAATATTGATGTCAAACGGGTTTTTATGCTTGATTTCATCATTTATCCAATCGGAATTGCAATTTTACTATTTGGTCTGCAAAAAAGACGAGTTGAACAAGAATCAGCGCCAATTGATGCGGAAATTTGACATCAAAATTGCCATTCTAGTGCTTCGACTTCATCACAAATAATCTGCTGATTACTTTGATCGCAGACACTAATTGACCCATCCAAATTTACCGAGTGAAACGACACAACCTTATTTCTATAGAATAATTGGTTAGACGCGGTAAAACCATCAGTTACTGATTTAGTAGCAAGTTTATGATAAGACGCTAAATTAGCCTGTGGAATGCTTGGGTGTTTTTCAAATAATCCCGCTAAACGACAATCGATTTCTGATTGTAAAGTCGTTCTGTTAATCTCCTTATCCAATGATTTTGCGAAACCGGCTGGAATTTCGTAAACTGGCATGTTTTCTGACTTAGATAGGTTAATGCCGATACCAATCACAGTTTCGGTAACATCTCCCTTCGAAACAGATTCAATCATTACGCCAGAAACTTTGCTGATCTTGCCGTCTTGTTTCAGTAATATGTCATTAGGCCATTTTTGAATAACCTGTATGTTGTTGTCAGATTTGTTATATTGCTTTAGGGATTGTTTGACAATAAATCCACAGATTAATTGTAACATATTGGGTGAGGTATCAAATGAATTTCCTATTTTCCAAGAACAAGCGAGAACTTCAGCGGCATTATCCCAACGTTTTCCTTTTCTTCCGTGGCCATCAGTTTGATAATCGCTAGCCAGTGAACTACCAATGGGCCAGTTTGATGATAGTAATTCAGTACTCGTTGAAGTCACAGTAGTTTGGTGAATTTTCTTGGCTTTGACAAACGGTCGCCAAACAGCAACGATTTTTATTTCTTCACCGTCATCAAAGGTTTCAGTGTCTATTACTCGGCAGGCAAAACCTGATTTAGCAGCGGTGTTTACTAAGTGTTCAGTTGATTTTGATTCTCCAACTAGAAATAATCCGAGGCCATTTTCAGATAATAACTTATGTTGATGTATTTTTTTTACTATCAGTCGAAACAAATCTTTCCCTTCGGTTTCTATCAAGGCCGCATCTTCCATGGGACCCAATAAAGAGGCATCTTTGGTAACATCTAGATAAGGTAGATTCCAGAAAATCAAATCATAGTTTTTTTGTTTTGCCCACTGGGTGATTGGCCCATCCTCTTGGGGTCCTGGTCCTCCTTCGAAAACTCGTATGTCTTCAGCGTGATTTTGTTGGAATAATTTTCGTGCTGAAGCAACTGCTATCGGATTTATGTCGCAAGCTTCAACCCGCCATCCTTGGCGTCGACACAATAGTGATAATATGCCGCTGCCAGTGCCGATTTCCAAGCAATTTCTGCCATTGCCAGAACCAAGTTTAACCAATCTATTAGCCAGCAAATTAGTATCTTCTCTAGGAGGGTAAACCGTATGAGGTAATTCAAGTTGAAAAATTTCCCCGTTAGGTGCTTGCCAAGCTAAAAATTGCTGTTTTTTGGTAATCAACTCTAACTCGCGGGAAATCGAGTCATCGTCGAAACTCTTCCCGCTCATCAAAGAAAGGTTTTCGAGTCGGCATTTATTCATTGCCTTATTTGGGTGATTTGCGCGGAAAATAGGTAGAAATTCAAAAATTATGGGATGTTTTCTACTAACTCATTATCGCTTAACTGGCCGCAAGTTATATGAACACTAGGCAAGTCGGCAGGAAAGCCCAAGTTGCTACGTTGGGCCTGTAGCTCAGTCAGGTAGAGCATCCGGCTTTTAACCGGACGGTCGCGGGTTCGAACCCCGTCAGGCCCGCCTGACTCGCTATCGGTCGAGCCTGTTGTGGGTATTTTGAGGGGTCTGGCATGGTAGTAAAAAGCGCAACAAAAAAGCGATTAATGGAACTTGGAGTATCTGAAGAATTTGCCCATAAATTGGCGACGGACAGAAACATGACAGATATCAAATCTCTGTCACATGACGAGATTGCTTCAATCCTAGGAATCTCCAAAGATTCTGAATCTTTCACCAATGTTATGTCGGTTATTGCCGAACAAGGCTCGAGACGTCGTGCCCAGAAAAAGAGCAAGAAAATAACTATTCGTTCCAGAGCTATCGATGAATTTGATAGACCTGAGATCACCTTAAGATTCAACGCCCTAAACCACGAACTGGTACCTCATCAAGAACTGGTTGGCGAGGCAAACATCACCGAAGAAGAGCAGTATGAAATAGAAAAGGCAGAACTAGATCCTTGGAATATGGTCGAAACTGACGACGAAACCGGTGAAGACAGAATCGCAAAAGAATTACTCCCAAAAATCTTGATTACAGACCCTGTGGTTCAAGTATTGAAGGAGCAAGCAGAATCTATCGATAATGCAAAGTTGGCGGCAGACCCCGAACACAAGCCACTTGCAGCAGGATGGATTGCTGACAGAGTGGTGAAGGTTATTCGACGTTCACCTTCGGCGGGAAAGACGATGGCTTACAGGCTGATAGTAGAGGGTAACTGAGGGATAACAATGCAGGAAATAATTCAATCATTTTTCAAAGAAAGAAGCCTAGTAAATCATCAAATTGCATCATATGATGACTGTATCCCAGCAGGGGATAACATGATCTCCCGTATGGAGAAAATCATTCGCAACATCAGAGTCGGAATTGACGGAGAAGTTGATGATGACGATGGTGGTTTTATCAAACTCGACGTAGTTGACCAAGACATTGTAATTCGCATGAAGAACATTCAACTTGGAGAACCCACAATTAGAGAAGCTAACGGGTCAGAGCATCCATCTACTCCTATGGAGTGCAGACTTAGGAAATTAACATATATGTCCCCTGTCACTATTGACTTTCAGATTGTAAGAAATGGCATTCCTTCTCCCAAAGAAGAAGGTGTTCAAGTAGGAAGTATGCCCATTATGGTCCGTTCAAAGAGATGTAATCTACATCCAGCTCACATTGCTGGAGACCGTCAATTGTATCCAACAACCTCTGCAGAGGATTCAGATTCTTGGAAAGAGATGCTGAAAAAGAAAGGCGAAGATCCGCTAGACCCCGGTGGCTACTTTATCATCAACGGTACTGAAAGAGTACTAATCTCAACAGAAGATTTGGCACCAAACAGAGTAACTGTAGAAATCAACAAAAGATATGCTAAGCGAACAGAAGTTGCTAAAATCTTCTCACAAAAAGACGGTATGAGGAAACCCCTAACCGTTGAGAAGCGAAGAGATGGAATGCTGATGGTTAAAATCAGCACAGCTGGTACCACGCCAATTCCAGTCGTTCTGTTGATGAGAGCTCTTGGTATTGATAATGACCAAGAAATCTTTACCGCTATTGCAGGACCAACAGAGACTTTCAAGTATATTGTTGCAAACATCAACGAAGTCAATGACAACGAAGAGTATGCAGTGCAGAATATGCTAGAGGCTCATGAGTGGCTTCAGAAGAAATTTGCTGCTGGTCAGCAAAAGGATTACCGTGAGGCAAGAGTAGATCAACTGCTAGACAGAGAATTACTACCTCACTTGGGCGACCAAGGAACAGACCGTAAGAAGAAAGCGGTTTTCCTAGGCAGAATTGTCAGACAAGTACTAGAAATGGCAATGCACTCCAAAGAACCTAATGACAAAGACCACTACGCCAACAAGCGTGTGAGACTTGCTGGAGATTTAATCGAAGACTTATTCCGTGTTTCTTCAAACCAACTTGCAAGAGACTTGAAGTACCAACTTGAAAGGCACCACAACAGAAAGCGTGAACTAAGGATCACATCATGTCTAAGACCAGATGTACTTACATCAAAGATAATGCACGCACTTGCTACAGGAAACTGGGTCGGTGGCCGTTCAGGTGTCAGTCAATTACTTGACAGAACAACATATCTTGCTGCCCTATCTCACATGAGAAGAGTGACTTCGCCGTTGGTTAGAAGTCAACCTCATTTCGAAGCTCGTGACTTGCACCCAACACATTGGGGAAGATTGTGCCCGAACGAAACTCCAGAAGGTCAAAATTGTGGACTAGTTAAGAACGCAGCACAGATGATTGACGTTTCAGAGTATATCAGCGAACAAGATGTTAGAAACCAGCTTGACGAACTAGATGTTTACCAGCCAGATGACTGGAGCGATGGCGACAGAGTTCACGTCAACGGTGACATTTATGGTATCCACAAGCGTGGAACTAATCTAGTTCGACACTTCAAGTCTGCCCGTAGAAGAGGAACTATACCTGCCGAAGTATCTATTAGATATGACAGCGAAAACCGCGACATATTCATTAACACTGACAAGGGAAGAATTCTACGTCCTCTGTTAATTTTGTACGACGGTGCACCTCGTTTGACATCTCAACATTTAGAAGCGTTAACCAATGGTGAAATGACTTTCAAGAATTTAGTTAACGAAGGAATCGTCGAGTGGGTAGATGCAGAGGAAGAAGAAGACCTTTACATTGCACCAAAACCATTCGTACTTCCTGCAACAGTTCCAGGCGGTAAATTCGCTGGCAGGCCTTTGACCAACGAGAATGTTGAATGGACCAATCTTGGTGAGCCTGGCGCAACTTCTGCAAAACTCAAGGCTAAGATTAGAATGCCTAACAATGACTGGCAAATTGCAAGTTTCTCAGTGGACCTAGATTACTCGACAGAGCACACCCACTGTGAGATAGACCCACAACTTGTTTTGGGTGTCTGTGCTTCACTAATTCCTTACCCAGAACACAACTCCACACCACGTGTTACTGGTGGAACTGCAATGGTAAAGCAATCTCTTGGTTTGCCTTCATCAAACTACAGACTACGACCTGATACTAGAGCTCACATCCTACACTACCCGCAACGCTCGATTACCAAAACTAGGGCTATGGAAACTACAAACTTCGATAGCAGACCTGGTGGGCAAAACTTCATTGTAGCAATTATGTCACTCCACGGATACAATATGCAAGACGCAGTAATCATGAATCGTGGTTCAATCGATCTAGGTCTAGCACGCTCAACATTCATGCGTACTTACAATGCAGAGAGAAGAAGATTCCCTGGAGGTCAAGTAGAGGAAATCGAGAAGCCAGGTTCTTCTCTACAAGAAGTGAAAGGACTGAAACCTGATGAGGCTTATATCCATCTTGAAGCAGATGGTCTACCTCTACCAGAAAAATATCTTGAAGGTGGAGATGTACTTGTCGGTAAGACAAGCCCTCCAAGGTTCCTTGAAGAATCATCTGGTGGTGCTTTCTTAATGGCTCAAGAGCGTAGAGAATCATCTATGTTAATCCGCCATGGAGAAAAAGGCTGGATAGACAACGTATATGTCACCGAATCTCTTGACTCTGGTCGCTTGGTTAGAGTGATGGTCCGCAGTCACAAGGTCCCTGAAGTTGGA
>JAKMFF010000262.1 GCA_022425585.1 Candidatus Poseidoniaceae archaeon | reverse complement strand
CTAATTGATTGATCAAAGGTTTCTTGAGTTATGCTATCCATGTCACCAATCAAATAATCTACTGCTATATCCTGTTCAATGCAGTTTTTTATGGCACCATCACAAGCAATTATAATGTCGGATATTTCCATTAAATGATGCCATTTGGACAAGTTTTCATCACGGGCATTGCCGATAATCAAAATATTTGTCACATGTGGCCGAGTATGTCTAGGTTTGTCAATAATCCGTTCAAGTTTTTTGGCTGACCCCCGTAGGGGGTCATGGGATTTCATAGACAATGGTTTTCAACCATCAACAGGTCCGTTGTCTGTGGCGAGTGGTAAAATATCCAAAAACTCGCTTTGTGCGATATTGATGGTTTTACTGCTATTTTTGCAAGTTTTTGGTATTGTCTTAGGAAAAAATGTTGATGACGGGACTAATCAATTAGCAGATTTAAACCGTGAGTTAAGCACTCCGTCATTATCTGATTTCGAACTAGATTTTGGCATTGATTTGTCAGGGGAATATGTTGATTTTGATGATATCGCTCAAGGTTTAGTCCGTCATGATTCTGAACTAGATCTTTACCACACTGAAATCTTACAAGAATCTAACTTGGGTACAGCAGTCGTTTCAGATGTAGTGATCTCAAAGCAACAAGAAGTCAATGCTTGTTGGATTAACAATCAAGGCTCAGTTCACTACTACTGGGCTGATGTTGATGATGAAACTAAGAGCAACCAAGTAGATCTAATCCTTGGACAAAATGACGGTGTGGCAGACTTTGACTGTTCAATCGCAGTCAAGGACAATGGTAGAGCAAGTATGCTATATTCCAATGGCTCAGACTTGAAGGCAGGACAGGTGGCTTATGCCTCCTCCCTCTACGCAAATGGTGATGAATGGCATACTAGGACAATATTAGAAGACGTAAATGTTACTAATGTAGAGTTGGCCATAACTCCTGATTATTTTGAATGGGGAGTATTTAGGAACGACCAAGGAGAATTACATCGCATCAACTATACCGGCGCATTTTGGGAGACTGGATTGTTAGAACAAGGGCCTGTTGGTGAAGATTTCGAACTAGAGATAACCTCAACTGGAATTGTATACATTCTGTACACTAAGGGAAACCAAGCCATATTATCAACGATTTCTGAGGGGATACAAAGTAATCAAATGATTGCGGCTTCAGCCAATTTACATTCAGATGTTGGAATGACATTAGATGGCTCTGAATTACTGCAATTATTCACCTCTAAATTAGAGGATAATCAATCTACATTGAGCATAGAGAGGTCCCTTGCAAATCAAAACAACCAAATCAGTTCAACTCCAAAATTCTCTATTAGTAGTGACTTGATAGGTACTGACTTAGATAACATCTTCATGGCAGATTTCAATTTAGATGGATTGGATGATGTGGTATATTCTGAACCGGAATCTTCGACTCAAACATTTACTAACAACGGCAGGGTCTCCATACATTACAGTTCTCAAACCGGTATTTCCCCAGTTGCTAATTTGACTTGGGAGGGTGACACTGACGATGAAATGCTTGGAAAGGGTTTGTCAATTGGTGATTACAATGGTGATGGCATCATCGATATTGCTATTGGATCACCGGGTGCAAGTAACAATGACGGCTTAGTTCAGTTTGCATTCGGCTCCCAGCAAGGGCTTTCTCAAACACTAGTACAAACTGCTGGAATATCAACTCCAGTAATTTCAGGTGACAAATACGGCTATTGCTTAGAGACTGTTGATGACTTAAACATGGATGGTTATGATGAAATTTTGATTTGTTCAATTGATTATGAACAATCATCTGATACAGGCAAAGTTGAGTTATTTTTTGGTAATGATGTAGGCCAAACTTGGGTGAAAATGGACAGCCCGAATCAATTGCTCCAAGGAAGTAATTTCGGTCAGTCAATTTCAGCAGATGGCGACCTGAACGGCGATGGTTTGAGCGATTTGGTAATTGGTAACACTGGAACTTTGGCTGAAAGTTCTGGCTTTTCTTCAGTTGAGATAAGGTATGGAACTAGCACAGGATTTAACGCCGAACCTGATAACTCATACCAATCAATTTCATCAGGCACCTTGTTTGGTTATAATGTTGAGATAATTAATGACTTGAACAATGACGGATTTGATGAACTGTTTATCTCTGAGCCTTACAACATAACAGCTCCGTTCAATAGCGGAGATGTCTGGGTGTTCTACGGCAATACTACTGGGCTGAACTCCCAACCAGATATTAGGATGAAGGGTAATGCAAATGATTTACTCGGGCTCAATGTAGTGAGCGCAGGAGATACTAATTCAGACGGGTTTAATGATTTACTAATTACAAGAAAGAACGGATTTAACCAAGGCAAAGTAGAGTTGATTCTAGGTTCATCTGACACCATAGACGGCTCAAGTTATCTAGTTGCTACAGGTTTTGCCGATTTCGGTCAAACAATTTCGAATCCAGGCGATTCAGACGGGGATGGGTTGTTTGAATATATTTTCAATTCTCAATATGAAGACGCAAACCAAAACGTGTTGCTGACACTTGAATCATATAGTCGCAAACTGTTTGATATTACTGAGATATCTTTGCCGGGTGAATCACTGGATGGTAAAATACAATCGTCATCAGATGGTAAGCCTCGCATAATATTAGATTTAGAAAACCCAACAGAAATGAGCATTAGCACAAATATGTTGTCTCTGGAAACGAACTCTCAATCTACATTTTGGACTAACCAAGAAATTACTAAATCTCAAACGTTGCTTCAGGGAACGACGAATTTTGAATTAACCTCTTCAGGTTCTCCAATCATATTTTATCATCTCAACGACTTGAAAATAAAGACATATTCCGGATTAACTGCCGTCCAATCTGAAATTACAATTACCGCAAGTGATGTCACATATCTGTCTTCGGTAAATGGCCCGTCAGGCGAGGCGTACCTTGCTTATTATTCTCCAGGCTTGGACACTATTTACCTTAATGAGAGAACTAATCAAGGCTGGAATGAGCAGATTGTTGCAACTGGTGCAAGCATCTCATCACCGATTTTACTGCAGGTGAACAATACTGGTATTCCAGTAATTGTATTCATTAATGATGTGGACAAAGAATTGAATGTAGCAACTCTTAATGGCACATGGTCTGTGAATAACATTACTACCACAGGAATGATAAATGCCACATCATTTTCAAGTCAAATAGATTTCCATGACAATCTTATCATTTCCACCATGATAGATGATGGATCATACAATAATCTGTCAGTCATTACGGTAAATGGCTCTTCAATTATTACAGATTTCATTGCAGTTGAGTCAGACCAGAATACAAATTTGTCACTAATTAAAGACAATAATAACGACTTGACCCTTGCAACTTTGACCTCTAGTGGTAGTTTGATTGTGTATGAGAAAGCAAATAACACAAACACTTGGATTCCAGTTTTACTTTCACAACCGCAGGGAGTAAGTTCAGCAAACGCAATCCAGTCGATTAGTGGTAGTGTTCCTTTAATTGCGGTTAACAGTGAGATTGACTCAATTTACGCTAAAGTAGCTGGAACTTGGCAGATTATTGCCGATTCATTTGCTAATGATGTCAGAGAATTCAATTTAATGAAAAACAACGACCACGTTATGGTAATCTCAAAAGATCAAGACTTTGATGCGATTCATTGGGGTTCAATGAGATTCTCGGAAACTAAGTCTTTCGATAACCCTTGGCATAAATCAATGTTCGATAACTTGAATGCAGATGATGGCTTTACAACAACAACCCAGAATGGGATGGTATCCCTATTTGTTAAATCCTCATCAAATAGTTACATCACCGTCATAGAGTTATTCCATGATACTGATAACGATCACATATTCGATGAGATTGATGGATTAGATAATGCAGCAAATCAATGGTCTGACCAAGATGGAGATGGATTTGGTGATAATCATAACGCGCCATTATACGATGACTGCCCAACTCAATCAGGAACTTCTAGCATTCTCGTACTGGGTTGTTTTGATGCTGATGGAGACGGTTATGATGATTTGACAGATGATTGTAATACGGCATTTGGTGTATCTTGGCTAGGGCGCTTTGGATGTTCAGATTTTGATCAAGACGGGTGGGTAGACTGGAACTCACTATACCCATATGGCGACATATTTAGCGACAATTGGAAGCAAGCATTTGACTCTGATGGTGATTCTTATGGAGATAATCACGGACCTGATTGTTGCGATACATGGTATGATGATAATGCGCCACCTGGCGATCAATTTCCGTTTGATCCTAAACAATATGCTGATTATGATGGCGATGGATACGGTGATAACTCATCGGACTTCATCGGTGGTGACGCCTGTAAATTTGATTACGGATCCTCTTACTTGGATAGATTAGGTTGCCATGATAGTGATGGCGATGGTGCTTCTGACCCAACTCCATTTTGGAATGCATCAATGGGTGCTGATATTTGGCCTGATGATGCAACACAGTGGGCGGATTCCGATGGCGATGGTTATGGAGATAACAGTTCACAAAATGCGACTTACCCTGATTCATTCCCGAATAATATAGCAGCTGCCAATGATACCGATGGCGATGGTTATCCTGATGTTTTCACGGAGTATTACAATGGCTCAAACGCTCAAGGTTTGCAAATAGACGGCTGTCCTCTGGTCGCTGGGAATTCAACCAATCCGTTCTATGGGTGTACAGATTCTGATGGAGATAACTATCGTGACATTTACACTTTTGACATAAACCCGCTAACAGGTCTTAGAGAAAATCAGACTGGTGATGCTTTCCCATTAGATCCAAATCAATGGGCTGATGCTGATGGCGATTGTTTTGGAGATTTCCAAGGAGGCGAATTAGCTGACATTTGTCCTAATGCCCCTGGTGTTCTCGATGGTACCCTCGGTATCGGATGTCCGTTAAT
>JAKMFF010000258.1 GCA_022425585.1 Candidatus Poseidoniaceae archaeon | reverse complement strand
TCCAACTTGACTTCCACTACAAGTGCAGTTACTTCCTTGAGTAGTTCTAAGTCAGTCTCAAAGGTTAGACGTTCCTTACGTACTCCAGCATCGATTTCTGACATAAAGGCCAATCATGCCGCGCATTCTCTAGATTGGAATTCTAATTCTAAACGTTCTGCCCATTCGGTCTTCTTGGAATCATATTGTTCTTCAAGTTGGTCGCGTAGTTCGTTTTCACGTTCATAGCGGAATCTAGCCAAGCGGTTTTGAATTTCCCCTTCCCTGGCGTTACGATAACTGGTATACTCGCTTTCCATTCTTTGTTCTAATTCTACATCAATTTCTTGTTTGAGAGTCTTGGAAATATCATCCACTGCTTTGGAGAAAGTAATATCATACTTTTCTCTTAGGCGTGATTTTCTATCAGACAATCGTTCTGTGTGTCTTGTTTCAAGTTGATTTTCTATTTCGACACGCAACTCATCCTTACGGCGGGCGATGGCTAGTTCAACATCTTCTCGCATTTGTTCTTCAAGATCAGTGGTTTCCTGACGTAATTGGCTTTCAAGTTCAACTTGTATTTGTTGAGCAATGTCTTCTTCTAACCTTAGGCTACGGCGATCATATTCTGATTTTAATCGTGCCTCACGTTGTTTGAGTCTAGCGCGCAACTGCTGTTCTAATCTAGTTCGGATTCCTCGACGTAACTGCTCTTCACGCTCAGATAGTTTAGCAGAATGAGTTTCCTCTAAACGGTTTAATTCATGGGATTCCATTTCTTTGAATCTAGATTCCATTTCCGCGCTAAGTTCTGCTTCCATATCCCTTATTCTATGTTGTAGGTGTTGGTTGAATTCTAACGCTACACGCGCTTTTTGAATTTCTAATCGTTGTTTATGTTCTTGTTGAAGTTCAGATTCAATCTGTTGTTTCAAGCGATCTTTGTGTTCTTGAATTTTAACATCCTGTTCAATTTCAAATTGCTCTTGTAGACTCTCTATCTTTCGATTTAGGCGTACTTCATATTCTGAGCGCAGTCTACCTTCTTCTTGAACAACAGCTTCCTTTTCTATCTGTGAAAGTTCATGCTCCATTTGTTCGCGTAATTCTCGCTCAAGAGAATCTAGTGTGAGTTCGTGCTGTACTGCCATATCTTTAGCAAGCGTATCTTGCATTGCGGTGACTCGCTCGCTGATCGCTTGTTGCCGTAGCCTACGCTCACGGCGGATATCAGCTCTTAGGCGTTCTTCATTGCGGAATCTAGCGCTGGTCATTTCGCTTTGACTTACTGATTGACTATGACTTTTGGTAAACTGAGACCTTAGTGCCGACAATGACATCTTGTCGCCACTTTTCTGAATGTTGTGAGTCGTATCTATTGACCCTTCCTTCTTGCTATCGCTGGCGCTCATGGTACCCATCCGTCTGTTTATCCACTTCTAATCATACATAAGGAGCGCGATGAGTTAGCGACTTAAGACAGCGATTTCTCGAGGATTTTACACCCTGCCAAAACTAGTAATTGGTCAAAATTTAACGGTGAATTTTGTGTCACATGCTGGACAATCGATTTCTCTCTTGCCAGGCTTCTTTTTCATGCGCAAACGGCGGTCACAGGCTGGGCACTGGATTTCCACCCTCGGAACATTTGGCTTTAGGATAAATTGGCAACTGCAAGAACTACATTGCAAGTTAGCCGGGCGTTCACGTACACCAACAATCAATACTTTCTCGCACTCTGGGCAGCTTACTTTTTCATCAGCCCACTTCTTTCTTGTCCCCTCATGCTCGATTTTCACCTTAGCAGAACACATTGTGCATTGAACTTCGCCTAGTTCATAGGGTAACAGTTCGTCACATTTTGGACATGACAGTGCAGGAGGGGAAATTCTCGATTCTACAGATAATTCTTCACTCATATAATCACCTACTTTTCACCAATAAGGGCAATTTTCTCAGGGACGAAATTCCAAGGAATATCCAATTCAATACCTAGGTCTTCGGCTAATTTTTCAAGCATTAATTTTGCACCAACACGATCTCTAGAGCCATCTAAAGATATCACATGGGTATTTTGATCTTCAAGGTTAACTGGTTGATTATTGGCAATTGGTTGAATTTTTGGTTGATTAGAGGTGGTCAGCAACTCCGGCAAATCAACAACATTGGCAACCTTCCACCATCTTGCTCGACCTTCATCTCGATGATTTTCTACCAAACCTAATGAGGCTAACTTCTTGAGATGGTGATAAAGGTTGTAACGGTCTACATCAACTAAGTTTTGTAATTGAACTGTACTCATTTCAGGTGAATTACTCAACGAAATATACACGTTTCTTCTAGTTGGATGAGCAAGTGCAGCGGTAATCGGGTCTGCTCTTACTCGACTCATCTCCGCACCGAATTGGAAGAGAGCCTTCTATGGTTTAAGATGTCGCGTGATTTTGATTTGCTTGGTCAGGGTTAACATTTGATTCACGTTTAGAATAATGCTCTTTCATTTGCATAAATACCTGTTTAGTATCTAACCATAATGTCTTCATTGTAACCATTAACATAGCGAGCATACTACCTCTTCCCGCCAATCGTGCCCCATTGAAAATAACCACTAATACCGACGCTTCATGAATTAAGACACCAACCCATAGTTGGTCATATAACTGGTTTATCACGGCGATAACAAGTATCAAAGTAATTGAAATGGACAGGAAAATATTGCCAATCAACGCGCGATTCATCTTAACTGCTAAATCGTGTAAGTCAACCAGCATTTTTGGATCATCCCCGGGGAACATAATGTCGGCTGCTTCAAGATTTACCGACTCCCCGGTTCCAACAGCAACACCAACATCAGCAACAGCCAAGGCTGCTGAATCATTGAAGCCATCACCAACCATCATAGTTACGTGGCTTTTCGACTTATCTTCAACCCACTGAACTTTATCCTCAGGTGATAATGAACCTAAAGCAAACTGCTCTGGAAGCCCAACACTCTTGGCAAATGCGCTTACTGATGATTGCTGGTCTCCAGAGATAATTTCAACACCTATTCCTCTGGCAAGGAGTTTTTGTATCAATTCCTTACTGGTATCTCTAGTATCATCATGAATAAAACTGAACACCGCAATTGCTGCTGATTCCTTAGCAAGAAGACTTGCTCCATGGCCATGTTCCTTAGCCTGTAATATTGCTGCAGAGAGTTCTGGTGTGAGAGAAACGCCGTGTTTTTCGGCTAAGTCAGCCCTTATCAGAGTCACCTCTTTACCGCTAGAGAAACCTTTGACTCCGGCTTCAATATCGGTGATTCCAGCCACCACAGAAGGCTTAATGGCGTTTGATTCAAGATATTCTAAGATTGTCACAGCATATGGATGCGATGAACGTTGTTCTAAGCCGCCGGCAAGGGCAATTGCCGCTTTCTTTTGTCGCCCTTTAGCAATGGTAATCGCACCCATTGTTGGCTTACCTGAAGTCAATGTTCCGGTTTTATCTAGCATCACATGGTTCACTTTACCCAAACGCTCCAAAGTTTCTCCACCACGGATAATAGCGCCCATGCGGGAGGCTTTTGATAGCGCTGCTGCATGTGGCATTGCCGCAGCAAGTAATAATGCACAAGGACAAGCAACAACCCATAACAATAGAATGATTTTCCAATTATCTCTTGGGAACATTAGATACCATACTACCAAAGCACCTACTAGAACTAACGGCACCCAAATTGCAGTGAATTGCTCAAGCTGGTTTTGGATAGCTGGTTTTTGCTCTTTGAAACTGTGAACAGTGTCGATTAAGCCTGATAACCGAGTTGCATCGCCAACCGCACTGACTTCCACCAATACTGGACCGCGTGCAAGAATTAATCCTGCATGTAATTCATCGCCAACCGTAACTTCAATCGGCACAGATTCTCCGGTAAGAGGTGATTTATCAAGTGCCCCAAAACCTTCGATTATTTCACCATCAGCGGGAATTAATTCACCGCTACGAATTTCAATTACATCACCAATATTAACTAATTCTACTGAAATCATTTCATGCTTTTCTGTAACCTTATCATCATCCGTGAGTTGAGGGTTATTGGATGACAATGTTGACTGCGGAGCCAGGTCAAATGAAATATTTTGAATTTCTGCTAATTTAGCGAAATTGCTTGACGGATTTAACACTCTGCGTGCGGTTTTTGGAATCCGGTCAAGGCCGACTTGCATCAAATCCCTAGCATTCTCTAAAGCACTACTTTCAAGGTGAGCGGCTATAGCAACTAAAATCACTACCATCAAGGCTTCTTCCCACATACCAAGTATCGAAGCGCCAATCACTGCGATACTAGTAAGTACCTGAAAACCCATTTGCCTAGAGAGCAGGCTGGCCAATGCTTCATGAAACATTTGTAGGCCACCGATTAGGACACCATACGCCGCAATTATACCCATTAGTATTGGTGACCATTCAAAGAGTTCACCGAGTAAAATTATTGCTAAAATTGGTACAGCAATTGCACCACCAAATAAGCGCCATTGGTCTGGACGAAGTCGTGTGGACAGGGCTTCTGTCAATTTGGGCTGAACACCGGTAACTTGCTTGATGCAGCGATCTCTTAGCGAGAGCAACTGTTTATTTGGTGCGGGAATTAATTGTAATAATACTTCATTATCTCTACTTATGTCTACATCAAGCACTGTTGGCTGACGCATCATTAATCGTTTGACATCTTTTTCCGCAATATTATTTCTGTGTGCTATAGTTTTAGCATTAGTACCACTGAGCAAATAAAACGGCGAATTTGGCGGATGGCCCAATGATTTGAGCACTGAAGAAGCCTGTGACATCAAACCTTTATCTAAGTCAATAGTGAGTTTTACTTGACCGGTTGTTGCAGAAATTTCTGGGTTTGAAACTTGGTCTAAATGACTCAATGCTCGCATTGCTTTAGACGCACAGTCTGGACAATCCATGCCAGTAAGTGACCACTCTACCTGGTATATACCGCCAGCCTGCTCAACCACTGTGGTGTCCAATATCTCAGCGTCTATGATCTCCGTTTGAGCAGGCTGTTTAGCTTTGGTCTTAGATGATTTTTTATTCGCTTTTTTGTTGTTCTGCTTTGCGTCTTCATCCTCTAGATAAAGAAACGATTCTTCGTCATCTTTCTCCGCCATGTAACAACGTGAGGTTGGACATTGATGAATTATGTCATCAGTATTAACCACAATCAAGGCGAATATTGATGAAAGAAACTTTCCACGCTTGCTGTATGCAGTGGCTTCCCGACAACTGGAAGCCTAAGGTTGTCGCAGTAGATATTGATGGTACTTTAACCAATGAGAATAAACTCATTGAACCATCGGTAATTGATGCATTACAACAACTTGAGAAAAGTGGTATTCCAGTTATTTTAGCAACTGGCAATGTTAGGGCAATTACCTACGGATTGTGGCGGTTTCTGAATTTAAGTGGGCCTATCTGTTGTGAGAATGGTGGTGTGTTGTGGCATCCTG
>JAKMFF010000257.1 GCA_022425585.1 Candidatus Poseidoniaceae archaeon | reverse complement strand
CTTTTCAAGTGAGTGGAGTGACGAAGATGGCGATGTCTTCGGAGATAATTTTAGCGATGCTTTCCCGGTTGAAGTAACTCATTGGATTGACCAAGATGGCGATGGCTATGGAGATAATTTTACTGGCGGTGCATTCCAACCTGACGATTGCGAAAAGGTACCTGGTCAGTCCTATCGGGATGTGTTTGGTTGCTTAGATAGCGATTTAGATGGCATGAGCGATACTTCTGATCCTTGCCCATGGGACCCTGAAATCTTTGAAGGGCGAATTGGTAATGTTAAATGTTCAATTACCGAGGACCCGAACTCAGAAAGTAACCTTCAATCTGATTCAAGTAATGATGATCAGAGTTCTGTGTTAATCTACTTAGGAATCGCTATTGTTGTACTCCTGTCGGCAATTATTATTGCCCAGTTCTCCAAGACCTTAGCTAAAAGCAAATCTAAGAAGGAAAAACTCGAAGAAATAATGGTGAATGATGCTTTTTCTGAAGATGGAGAGCGACGGACTGCTTGGATTGACTATTACGTTGCTAACGGACAATTAGATGAAGCCAAGGCTTTGGGGTGGGTAGAGCAGAGTACCGCAGAATTACCTCAATGGAAACAATTTGAAATTCAACAGCAACAAGAACAAGATGAAGCAATTCCTACCATGGTTAATCTTGATGACATTCTATGATTGCTGTGCTTCTTGTCGACGAGCCTTAGCAGCAAGATCGTCATCAAATGAAAGAAATGGTAGACTTGCCCACTTATCATCGTCTTCAATAGCCATTAATGCCTCGTTTGAATTAATCACTTTCGATAATTCCATTACAGTTGGAGTAGTTCCATCCTGCAATTGATATTGATGACCAGGCACCACTAGATTAGTTCCTGCTATGTGTGTAAAAATTGTTTGTAAATATTTTAGCGATGCACGCTGTTTACCCTCATCTCCGCCTAGTAAATCAGTTCTACCACAACTCCTCAGAAATAGGCAGTCTCCGCTAATTATAATGCCGTTACCGATGAACACTACATGCCCTGGAGTATGGCCCGGAGTGCAATGAACCGAAAATTCTAATTCTCCTATTACACATGTTTCAAAAGAATGTTCGTTGTGTCTCCACCATTGAACATACTCGGCATTATAACCACGTTGTTGTTCTAATTCATGGCACCTAACTACTGGCGAAAATACCGTACTGTTAACCAATGCTTCAACCGCTTTAATATGATCCCAATGGCTATGAGTTAGCCAAACTTGGTCGATTTGAAAATTATTATCTTGACAGAAATCTTCCCAGAACGAGCCGTCAAAAGGGTCGACAATACAGGCTTTTTTTGTCTTACGGCAAACAATCAAATGATTCAAATTATCCCACTGCCCAAGTTGCTTCTGGTAAACTTGGATTATATCATTACTCAATATTAGATTGGGGAGTTTCACGATGTAACCTCGTGTTCCCGATGACCGCTGGTCTTTCAAATGATGAGTCCTACTGTGTACCATGGCGGGAGGGGCGCGAATAGTAGTTGCTTTGCTCGCCGGGTTGTTGTTAATCACCGTAATACCTCAATCAAATGCCGAGTCATCTAATACCAGTGATATAGAGTTGAAAATAGACCCTACGGGTGTAAATGAATATTATGTTCAAGGCAGTTCGATAGAAATCAACAGCTATTTGCAGAATAATGGAAATGATGAGACCATTCATAATAACCCTTCATGTGATGTTATTTTTGCCGTCTATGATGCCAGTGAAAATTTAATTTACGATTCCCAAAATAATTGTCGCAATCAAGTGCAAAGTCTCTTTGTTGAAGGTGGGGGAATCGTAACTATGATGTCTCATGAATGGAACTTTACAGGATTCAACAATCAACCGTTAGAAGATGGCGAATATACGATTTTGGTTAGACACAGCATCAAAAATTTTGAGGATCGCATCGATTTCTACTTTTATGGAGATAGTAATTTCCCCGAAAGTTTGGAGCTGAAGTACAATCTAAATCAAATCCCTTCAAAAGACGGTTTTGCAGGAAATTATTTGCTACAAGTTTTGGCTTACAACCCAACTCAAGAAGTGATTAATCTAACCTCATCTGGATGCACACTAGTATCAAAACATCTCAATAACCTCCAAGTCATTGACCAATGCTTAACCGACAATACACACATCTCACC
>JAKMFF010000254.1 GCA_022425585.1 Candidatus Poseidoniaceae archaeon | reverse complement strand
AAGAAACAGCCTTCACATTATGGAAGATTTACATTGGCTTCACGTTTATTGAAATATTCTTGCTTGGAACTCTTGGAGAGATGTCATTATTTGATTCGGTTAATCATGGATTCACCACAATGGCAACCGGAGGATTTTCCACTAGAGATGCCAGTATCGGTTATTATGATTCATTAAAAGTTGAAGCAATTATAATAATTTTCATGTTTATTGGTGGTATTAACTTCACACTAATTTGGTTTATATTGGCAAGAGAATTTATCAAAGCTTACAAAGATGAAGAATTTAAAACCTACCTTGTATACATATTAGTCGCTGTTTCAGTAATGATGGTTGCATTAGTAACAACTAATGTAAACTTAGGAGATTCATTTAGGCAGAGTTTATTCCAAACCATATCAATTGGTACCTCTACAGGTTACACAACCCAAGATTACATGACCTGGCCGGCGGTAACTCAATTCATTTTGATGATCTTGATGATTGTTGGAGCATGTGCCGGTTCAACGAGTGGTGGATTGAAATTGATGAGAATAATACTTGCATTCAAAGTAGCAATGAGAGAGTTAGTTAGAATCGCACAGCCAAGGAAAATCAAACAAATACGGATGAATGGTGGAGTTGTTGAACCTCAACAAATTGACAAAATTGTCGGAATGTTGTTTGTATGGATTGGATTATTTGGCATCGCAAGCATTTTGCTTTCCGTACTAATGTTCGATGAAACATTTGAAAGTATCATTGGAATTACCGCATCTTCGCTAGGTAATACTGGGCCTGCACTAGGTGATTATGGACCTAGCAGTACATGGTCACCATTGAATTCTGGAGTATTAATTTTGACTTCTATCTTGATGTGGTTTGGTAGGTTGGAATTACTAACTGTAATTATATTGCTACATCCAAAAACCTGGCAAGAAGAGCATAAGGAACATAATGACAGGTCGGCAATTGCGTTATTTCGTAAGTTGATACCTGGGCGAAAATAACAACCTAAAATAAAGTTCTTTGACCCTTGTTTGGTTTGTCATCCATCACTTTTTCTACCTTTTCAGATTCTTCTTCAACAACAAGCGGCGTCACGATAACACGCTCAGATTCAATTAAGTTATAGCGAGCAACTAATTCTTTGGTCGATTTCCTAGATTTTGTTAATCCACACAAAGCTGCGTGTTCATCACCGGTTAAACCTAGACTCATAGAGATTGAGAAATCCTCTATATTACCTAACGATGAAGTTTCTGAATGAAGGGTTGCGAGTATTGGCAACAATTCATCACGTACAGTTGATCTACTCGAACCTGATATCTCAGCTAATCTATTAACCACACTAGTTCGTGTTGTCGAGCCAGAGCGCCTCAAAAAATTTGGATAACCAGGGTATAGTTTTCCTTGATTTGTTTGTTGATTTACCACAGAAGCTGCCAAGCCAGATATCTGAGAACTCCAGTACCAAGAACGATGTGCAGTATTTTCATACATGGCCATTAGCATCTTTGAAGAAGTACATAGAGCTTTATTACCTCTGTTGATGGCAACCTTATCAGTAAAAATCGATGGATTATTCCAATGTATCCAGTTCAATAAATCAGAAGGAGATTTATCGATTGAGATACCTAATTTGATGGCATCAATGGCTTGATTTGTCCGATAAAGTTGTGCAAGACCCGGAAAAACCTCTATTGAAACATCTCGTTCGCCTGCATTAATGAAATCATTAACTAAATCTGCATCAATAGACTTGGTACTCGATGAACATATTACCTGCAAATCTCTTACCAAGGCTCTTAAATCTCCAGGATTGTTATTAACCAATAATTCTATGGCCGCCACATTGTAGGATACTCCTTCAGATTTCAGCACACGACGAGCAATATTACGTAGTGCATCCTTACTGGCACGTTCAAAGTTTATTGTTACTAATAGTCTTTGAAAACGTTCTCGAGTAGAGCGCCAATTAGATGATTTACCCCACAAACCCATTACTTCATTACAAGCAAGAATGACAGGTTGTTTAGTATTTTTCAATAAATTCAGTAACTCTGCTTTACCACCAGTATCACCTGATAAATTATGATTTTCAGCAGATTCTGGATTAAAACTTAGCGCTTTATTTATCCTATTCTCACTAACAGTTCTAAGTCCACCTGAAAGGTGATCAACCTCATCGATTAAAATCAAGGTCCTTTTTGCTGCTTCGTTGGGATCGTAGAACAACGAACGATGTGTTGCACCCTTTGTAGCTGCCTTGCGAATTGAAGCAGCATTACGAGCATCTGATGCATTTAATTCAATCACATTCCATCCCATATCTTTAGCGATTGCTCTAGCAACTGTTGTTTTGCCCACGCCTGGAGGTCCCACTAGTAAAATAGCCTTATTTTTGGGAGAACCATGTTTCCAATCATCCAGCCATTTTCTGATTTTTTGTCGTTGTGATTCATTACCTTCTAAGTGACTCTCGGAAGAAGGCCTGTGCCTCTCTGTCCAATCACTTATTTTGGCCATATAACAACCTAAAGTTGAAGGTTATTCAATATTGATGATTTAGCGACCAGAAAATTTTGATTAGATTATAGTTCATCAATTGGCACTCGAGTCTGTTTCCCAGTATCACGTTCCCGCAAAGTAACCGT
>JAKMFF010000238.1 GCA_022425585.1 Candidatus Poseidoniaceae archaeon | reverse complement strand
TCCCAAGTCTGGGTCAAGAGTACTACCACACTTGGAACAATTAGTTAATCCGAGGGTTAGGGCTTGAGATTTAGTAGCGGGTGGAGGGGTTTCTATTCCTTCTTTTTGAGCGACTAGTAGTAATGGGTCTATTCCATGGCTGACCAATTCTGTGTATCGATTTTTGAAAATAATTGCCTCTTGTATGGCTATTTCTAATTGAAGAATCCTTTCGTGTCGCTCGATTTTATCATCAATCTCCATTGTTTCATCAAGACACGCTTGTAAATGTCTCATGAATTCATCAAGTTGGGGTCCATCTGCCATGAGTTATTCCACAAGGACCATGTTCATCAAACCTTGTAAGTAATAAATTTCCTTAGATTACTCTATGACGTGTCTTTATATTCGATTTTAGTGACAATACTATTGAGTGGTCGCCTCATCGCATTGACATGGATGATTGCATAGTCATTAAATTCGGGGGTGGTCTGATTACCGATAAATCAACCATGTGTACTCCAAACCATGAGGTCATTGACTCACTGGTAAATGTTGTAGCAGATTGCCTAGATCATAATTTACGGGTAATTGTTGTGCATGGGGCAGGTTCCTTTGGCCATTTGAGAGCTAAGCATTGGAAACTTAATCAGGGTTATTTACCGGATTATGATTTTGCTCCCCAAGATGATTGCCAAACACAAGAAGAGGCTGTTAGCCTAGTACGTAATGAAATGCTTACATTAAACCAAATAGTCCTAGACGCTTTTTCTAAGAGCGGTATTGATACGTACAAATGCCCCCCTCATGAATGGGCAAGAAATACTGGGAGTGACTTCGAGGGAGACATTACTCAATTATTTCCTCAAAACAGTTTAGTTGGAATTACCTTTGGAGATGTGGTAGATTGTGATGAAGGCGTTTTCGGTATTCTTTCTGGTGATGATTTAGTAGTCAGAATCTGTCAAGATATCCCCAATGTAAAGCGATTAATATTCGCAGTGAAAGGTGTTGACGGTATTCTAAAGCGGCCTCCTGAATTGGCTGATGAAAGTGATTTAATCAAGCGTTGGTCACCTAGCATAGAATATAGCGGGGTTCACAATAGCGAGATTGATGTTACTGGTGGTATTGGTCTAAAAGCAATTAGGGGTTCAGAAGTAGCCGCTAGCGGTGTTGATGTTTTCATTATCAATGGAGAAGAACCACAACGTTTGCTGGACGCTTGTATGGGTATTTCAACTCGCGGCACTCAAATTTTTGCTGAATAATCTAACTTGATAGGGGAACTATTCATTTATCGAGTTCTAGTGCAATGTATGGTGATGACTTGACAGGATACCAAATAGATGATGTTCCGTCGGTTGAAATCGATACTGAATTACAACAGGTTTTGCAACAAAATTCAGCGGATGAAGAACAAATCACTTTAATGTCTGAAGCAGTTATTGCAGTTGATGAACTGGATAATGAAACAGGTATGGCTTCAAAGATAGCAGCGCATTATGCTGCAGGACAATTACATCGTGCATTTAGTGTCCTTCTATTCAATCAAGAAAATAAGTTGTTGCTGCAAAAAAGAGCAAGTCACAAAGTCACATTTCCAAGCGTTTGGGCAAATTCCTGTTGCTCTCATCCGCTTTACTCTGAAAGCGAAAGAGACTTGACTGATGCAATGGGGGTAAAGCGAGCAGCAATAAGAAAATTACACCAAGAATTAGGTATTGATCCAAATTCTATCTCAACAGATGATTTTCACTTTATCACCAAAATGATGTATTCTGCGAGGATGAATCATGAATGGATTGAAAGAGAAATTGACCACATTCTAATAATTAAGGCGGATGTTGAATTAAACATCAATGACAATGAAGTTTCAGATGTAAAATGGGTTTCTGAAGAGGAACTTGAATCTATGCTGGTAAGCGAGGATTTGTCAGATGGAGAAATCGCTCCTTGGTTTAGATGTATAGCATCAAGAATAATGACAGAAGAGTGGTGGTCAAATCAAGACGACTTGGCTAAAATTGCCAAATTGAAAGATGATTTGATTCATGATATGGGTGATGTTTCACACATGCTCACCTACGCTACTGGTGCAGGTTTATCGACATCAATTATGGAAGTAAAACCACTAGTAGAAAAGAGAATTTCCGATAGTCTGTGTGCTTCAAAGCACTCTAGGCTTTCAGATGCAATGATGCATTTGGTTGAAGGTGGCGGGAAGCGCCTGAGGGCAACCCTTCCTTGGTTAGTCGGAAAAGCGGTTGGAGATTCCCATTCTGGTTTACTTGATATTGGTGCAGCAATCGAAATAGTGCATAATTTCACATTGGTTCATGACGATATTATGGATGATGATGACACTCGTCGTGGACTTAATGCGGTTCACATTGAGTATGGATTGCCAACAGCAATAAATGCCGGCGATGCAATGTTGGCCATTGCCTTTGAAAGATTAGTTGGGGCAAAGGGTCTAGATCACAAGGATGTTGGAGCGATGGTAAATCGTTTGGCTTGGATGGTTAGAAGAGTAAGTGAAGGACAACAATTAGATATTGAATTCGAAGATAGAATTGCAGTGTCTGAAGAAGATTATTTTGAAATGATTGAAGGTAAAACGGCTGTGATGTTTTTGACTTGTGCTGAAGTAGGGTCTCGAATGGCTGGAGCAGATGACGAAACCATTCAATGTATGGCTGATTGGGGTCTAGCAGTAGGGCTATGTTTCCAATTGATGGATGATTTGATCGATGTTCTTTCAGATTCAGATACCTTAGGTAAGCCTGCAGGTTCAGATTTAGCTCAGGGTAAAAGAACGTTAATGGTGATTCATGCTCTTTCTCAAAGTGATTCAGGTGAATTAGATAATCTAAAGGCTGTATTAGGTAAAGGTGAAGATGCAACCCAAGAAGAAATAGATTTGGGCTTACTTGCCCTAAATAAAATCGGTTCAGTGGATTATGCTAAGAAAAAAGCTGAGATGTACCACTCTAAAGCCCATGCATGTTTAGACCGTTTACCGGATTCTCCGGCTATCTTGGCACTAAGAGAACTAACTGATTATCAGTTGAAAAGAATCAGTTGATTAGCTCAACAAGATCACCAATGGTAATCGTTCCAGCAACGTTAACAGATGCATACCATCTGGTAAAGTTAGGATTTTTGCGATGCGATATTTTGTTAAATTCGCCATTGATAAACGAATTTCTAATAGTCTTACACGGCGGTGCATCTTGAGTTATCGTAATCTCTATCTCTCCAATCTTTAAACACGTACCGACCGCTATGGACCCTATTTCCACTCCTTCTATGAGGATGTTTTCTCCTGTACTACCTGGAAATATCGGATGCCCATCAATAGATAATGAGTCTAGTATTTCTTGTTGAAACAAGCAGATTGCTTTATTCTTACCACCATGGTGTTTCTTATCAGCTTGGTCGTCACCTTGGCAACCATTATCGTTGACACTTAGTGAAAAAACTGGAGTTTTTGGAACCCCACCGCTAGAGATGTGTAAGCCAGTAACGTTGGCAGACATGTTGCTCAATCAGAATAGTATGATTCTGGGTTTGGGTCAGGCTTAAGTCCCTTTCTGGTTCTTATTTCGCCGACAACTTTCTCAAATAATTGAGGCGGTAGAGGCTCAAATCCAAGGTTCTCAGTATTCCAAACCGCTCGTCCTTGTGATGCAGCTCGAATGTCGTTGGAGAAACCAAAGGTTTCAGCAATTGGTATAATCCCTACCACAGTGGTAACTTCTCCATCAGATGGCATATCTTCAATAATACCTCTTCTGTTAGTAACTTCTCTAGTGACTTGTCCTAGCCAGTCATTTGGTACAGAAACAAACGCTTTTTGCATTGGCTCTAGAATAATTGTTCTTGCTCGAACCATTGCACCCTTAATTCCGTTTCTTACTGCAGGAATCGTCTGTGCAGGGCCTCGGTGAATAGCGTCTTCGTGCAGTTTTGCATCGACTAATCTTACCATCATACCTTGAACAGGTTCATCAGCGATAGGTCCTTTGACACATACTTCGTTGAAAGCTTCGATAATTAATTCACGGGTTTCGTGAAGGTTTTGAATACCCTTAGTGTCATTGACCAGTACGTTAGTACCCTTTATTGCGTATATTTTTCGCATCAAATCTTTGTCCATGCCATGTTCGCCGAATTTGTTACCAACTTCTTTTGAATCTTTGTTACGAACAGGTCCGTCACCTAGTTCGCCTGATTTTAATGCCTCAACGACGTTATCAGGTAGAGCCTCGATTTCAAAGTAAAATCTGTTGTGTCTATTTGGTGATTTACCTTCAAACGGGCGCTTGTGATTGTTACCTTGAATACCTTCACGGTAAACTACAATTGGTGGGCTGACACTGACCTTAATATTCTGCTCTTCTTCGATACGATAAACTGTGATTTCCAAGTGTAATTCGCCCATTCCAGCAAGTAGAGCTTCTCCAGTCTCTTGGTTTGTTGTCACTTGTAATGACGCATCTGACTTTGCAAGTGCTCTTAGTGCATCAATGAACTTTGGTAGATCTTTCATACTCTTTGGTTCAACTGCAACTGTGACTACAGGGTCTGAGTAGTGGCGAATCGCTTCGAATGGTGTGAAGTCTTTGTCATGTGATAGTGTAACACCAGCAGCGGCAGATCTGATTCCAGTTAGCGCAGCAATATTTCCTGCTACTACTTTTGGTACGGTGATTCTATCACCGCCAACCATCATACTAACTTGTTGAACACGCTCTGGCTTAGATGCACCAATTGCATAAACAGACTCTCCTTGGGCGATTGCTCCGGAATAAATTCTTCCTACTGCAACTTCACCAGCGTGAGGGTCCATCCAAATTTTCGTAATCATCATAGCAAGTTCGGCTTCTGGATCACAGGACATCATTGATTTACCAATTTCAGAATCAAGATCTCCAGTCCAAATATTTGGTACACGGTATGGTTGAGCCTCGACAGGACCTGGTAACTTGGTAACAGCCATGTCTAGAAGAACTTCGTGAACAGGAGCCTTTGAAGCGAGTGTCTTTTGGTCTTCATTGTTACAGTATTCGAAAATTTCCTTGAAGGAGATGTTTGACTTTGCCATGTAGGGCACGGTGATTCCCCAGTTGTGGTAAGCAGATCCGAACGCAACAGTTCCGTCACCAACGGAAACTTGCCAGCTCTTCTTGAATTCTTCAGGAGCGAATTGCTTGATCAATCGGTTCACTTTCTTGATGGTTTCAGTGAATCGAGCCATCATGTCTTCTGGGGTCACTTGCAGTTCGTTGATCAGTCGATCGACCTTGTTGATGAACAGAACAGGCTTGACCTTTTCTTTGAGGGCTTGGCGAACGACAGTTTCTGTTTGAGGCATTGGACCTTCAACAGCACAAGCGAGGATGAAACATCCGTCGACAGCACGCATAGCACGTGTCACGTCACCACCGAAGTCAACGTGAC
>JAKMFF010000228.1 GCA_022425585.1 Candidatus Poseidoniaceae archaeon | reverse complement strand
TCCAAGACAAGAGATTCAACACGTGGGAACCGAGTATTAGCTGCATCGAATAACCACGATTTTTCATATTTCTGGTCTCCGCTAAACAATAAATTATGCTTACCGTCACCTATATGGAGATGGACTGCGGAAGAACCAAGGATATGACCTGAGTTAGAGAACGTCATTTTAACATCTGGTGCGATATCTGTCGTTTGGTCCCAATCAACATCAACAACGTGTCTTTGACAGGTGCGGATATCTTCCATGCTATATGGAGCTCTTTTTCCTTCAGTGCCGCCAATTTTTAGATAATCGGTTTGTAATAATAGCATCAAATCGCGAGTGGGAGGTGTACAGTAAACTGGACCACGATAGCCATATTTGAATAAAATTGGCAACATTCCAGCGTGATCAAGATGGGCATGTGTCAGTATAACCGCATCGAGTTTGTCTACTGGTAACGCTTCAGGCGCATTGAAGAATGGCATTGGATCATTATCGTTGGCAACATTCACTCCCACATCGATCATAATTCGTGATTCGTTAGTAGTGACTAAGTGGCATGCCCTGCCTACTTCTCTGTAAGACCCTAACGCAGTAACTCTAGCCCACATTGACCCCGGCCGCTTAGGACGATGGATGTTTAGCCCAAAATTCTTCAACAACTTACGTCTATCATCAGCATTTACTTGCCTGTAGCCGCGAATGTCATGAACGGTTTTTGACAACAGGGGAGGAGTTCTCTCAACAATCGGTATCCATCCTGCCTTATCTCTAATCTCATTGACATTTGCCCCTCTACGGCCAACAGCTTCTCCGGGGTTTTTGCACTGAATTATAACTTCACTGAAACAACTGTCAAAATAAATGTGCGAGATTTCCGCTTCTGCGGGAATTATAGATTCTATAATCGATTTCGCTTCTTGTTCTGACTTTACAATACTGAGGTCTGGACGAATTTTTATTTTCCTTTTTATTTTCTTAGCAATCTTGCCAACAAGACCGTCGCCGCCGCCAAACTTTTGCGGTTCATTGGTAACAATGGCAATATTTCCTGCTTCTAAATCAACTCTATAATCAATTGATTTAGGCACGATTTTACTTATTTCATCTTTTAGTTCTTTGAATGTGAGACGCACATTTCCACCTGCCTAACCGCAACCTAACAACACATGTGTTTAACACAATGCAGTAAACTGCGGGAATAAAAATCAAGAAAGAAGTTTACTGACTTGGTCTTCGGTTTGAAGAACAAATCCATCTTTTTTGGTTATGACAGCGAGATCCATTCCGTTTCCAGAGGCTGCATCACGCTGTCCTGATGCATGGAGGGCGCGGGCAGCAAGTTTCAATGCTTCGGTCTCAGTCATATCTGTTTTGAACCCGTCTTCTAGCACACCATACATGTATGGGGAGCCCGAACCTGTTGCACAGTATACATCAGGAATTGAGCCACCTGCTGAATCTATTGAGTAAACATGCCCTCCATCTGCATCAACACCAACAATCAACAGTTGAACCCAGTGAGGCCTGCCTGAGAGTATATTTGCTGTTAGGGTAGCTGCACCCTTGACAGTCATTGGTTGTTGTCTGCGTAGTTCAAACAAAGCAACTTCTGCAGTTAAGGTTCTTGAGAGAGATTGTGCATGACCTACCAGTCCAGCAGTGGTTAGCGCTAGGTTATTGCCTATTTGGAATAATTTTTGCACTGATTTATTGGCAATGAAATGACCCATGGTCGCCCTGTGGTCTGCTCCAACGACAACTCCTCCTTTGAATGTAATACCTAATGTACTGGTTCCGGTTTTTAGCACGTTTGCGTTGTTATCCATCATCATCAATCTCTCCCTAAAGTCGGCACCTTTTGAACATTGGCGCATAAAGGGCTGACCGCCAATCTATTTCAACATTAATATCGTTCAACAAAATTTCTGTAAAAATAGCGATAAATCTTTTTTTCTAATGCGAGTATTCTTGTGCTTAAGACTTGTCGCATACCACATGAAGAAGAAAAAGGAGGATGACCCGCACCAGTCATCATTAGATTCTTTTTCTGATATCAAACTCCCAAGCATGCCAGATTTGGACAAACTTGCCAAAGCTGACAAATTAATCAAACAAAGTGAGCAGACTAAATCACCGTCAAATAACTCTTTAAATACCTTTGAAATGCCTAGTATGAATACTGCCAAAAAAACCAATCAAGTACCATCTGAACTTATTTTCCACAACTTAGGAAATAAATATCCAAACCCGCCAATTAAGTCTGACGATAACGGACTTGTAGTTCACAGGGCAGTACTAAACGACATTACTGGAACTTCTACCCTTCTTGATTGGCTGTCAGATGGACACGCTGCTATAGTTGAGTTGGGGCGCTTGATTAAGCGAGATACCGAATTTAGTTCAGCATTAAATTCAATGCACACTTTCATAGAAGGTGATCTTGGAGGTCAAATTATTCAGTTAACTGATACTAGGCTAATGCTTCTGCCCCCTGGATGCCGAGGCTTGAAAGGAGTTGAAATGGAAGCATTTGCCGCCAGTGCAGAGGAATTAGGTCGGAGGCGATTGTAATACAAGAGGCACCCGTCAACATCCCGTGTCCTATCTGCCACAAAGAAGGCGATGTGTATATGATTGCCCATATAGCCGAAATCCCATACTTTGGCGAACACACTCAAGTTACGGTCATGTGCCATAGCTGTGGGTGGAAACAAACTGATTTCATTCCAGCTGAAGGTAAAAAAGCAGGATGTTGGAAATTAGCAATAACTGACGAAAAACAGCTGCGGTCTAGAGTGGTAAGATCTAGTTCATGTACGGTAAGAATACCAGAATTAGACCTACAAGTAAATCCCGGTAGCAGTTCAACTGGTTATGTTTCTAACGTCGAGGGTGTACTCAATCGCTTTCTTGAAGTAATGAATACGGTGCTTCGTGGTTTGCAATCTGATATTGAAAAGCAACTTGTTGAAGGGAACAAAGTAGATTTGACACAAATAAGCGGGGAAATTAGCCAATTAGAATTATTAATTGACAATGTAAAGAATGCTGGTTTAGAAAATTCTTTAACAATTACCTTGGAGTTCTTGGACCCACACGGCCATTCCATGATACTGGATGAATCTGCAGTGGAGCGAGAACTTACCGATGAAGAAATTGCGGTATTACCAACCGGACCGGACCCTGCGGTTTTTTCTGCCTGATTATTTGGCATCTTCTGCCAAGAAATCACTAACTAAGTGACTGGTTTGGTCACGTAATTCTATGTGATTTGTCATCCATTCTGTGGCTTTATCAACACAAATTTGTTTCATTTCTCCGGCAAGAATTTTACCATTTCGATAGTCGGAATTTAATTCAGCCAAATAATTGTCATCATCTTCGAAAAAATACATCATGTATTGGTATGCAACATCAACATCAGGATTCCCGCCTAATCTTCGATGTTCTTCGACAGTTGATTGGCCACCTGAGTAGGCTCTACGAATTTTCTTTGTGATAACTTCTAAATCGTCATTTAGGAATATTGTTGTTTTTGGTTTACTACTACTCATTTTATCACCGGTCAGTCCAATTGCAAAGTGATGATAGGTAGAGGAGGGGGCAAGTAAACCCATGCCGCCTAATTCGCGTTCAAATTCTAATAATTTAATCCGGATTTTGGCTTTATCTCGCTGAGTTGCACCAGGTATCACAATAGTTCCTTGTTTAGGATTAGAATTAATATCTGAAAAACCTAAACCTGATAACTTATTCACAA
>JAKMFF010000208.1 GCA_022425585.1 Candidatus Poseidoniaceae archaeon | reverse complement strand
GTCGGCATCTTCCCATCTGTCAGCCGGTTGTAATGGATTTAGTGTCCATTCATCTTCCAATATGTTCCATCTAGAAAACCAGATTTCCCAACCATCAGGCATACCATCATCATCGGTATCAGAGTCCAGAGGATTAGATGAACCCGAATCAATTGAATTTTGAGTTGCCAGCAATGAACCTGCTGCACGTTCTGCATAAGATGCCTCTGGTGCACCATTATTGTTTACAAAAGTGAATAAATCTGTACTAAATCCAAACGGTAAGTTATTGAAATCTGTTGGATTATTTTCATCAAATAAATCATAGCGTAAATGATATTCAAGGTAGTTTACCAAAGCCTCATTTTGTTGAATTATACCGTCTCTATCAATGTCAAACCCATCACCATCAGGATTTTTCAGTGCATCTGAACCATTTAATGGATTTATTCCGACTCTTGAACTATCCCAAGAACATGAATAGGCGGCTTCCCATCCATCAGGCAATGAATCACCATCTGAATCAATGTTGTTTGGATCGGAGTCAGACCATAACTCCGCATCGGTAGAATTCTCTCCATGGGACTCAAATAACAAACCTTCAATTGCTTGCTGCTTTACTTGAGTCCATCGATATTCACATAAATTTTGTAGCCCATCACCATCAGCATCCCAACTTGCATCCTCTGCTCTGTTGGGATCCAATGACCAATTATTACCACCAGTAAACGAGGAACCAACCCATCTGCGGTTCTCTATCTCCCAGCCGTCTGGCATTCCGTCACCATCTGAATCTGGATTTGTTGGGTCAGTCCCGATATCACTGGTTGATAGGCTGAGGTAGGTGGAATTGGCGTCATCACCAACTTGGCTATCACAGATATACTCAAGTTGTACAGAATAATAGCACCATAAGTTAGTACTCTCGTAGTAGAAACCAAAATACTCTTCGCCGTCGCTTAATCCATCGCCATCTGTATCTCCAACATTCGGATTAGTAGAATTATAGCCATCATCTGTAGTAGCGATGTATCTGAATTCATCGAGATTGGTCCACAGCCGCTCTAAAATCCCATCACCCGATTGATCTAAATCTAGACCATCATAATCGAAATCTAATAGCGCATCCCATGGGTCTGTAGGGTCCAAATTGTTGCCAATTTCCCATCCATCAGGCATACCATCACCATCAGAGTCGTTGGATTTTGGATTCATTAATTCAAGGTTAGAAAATTGTCCCGGTTCGGATGATGCAAAAATAGTCATGTTTTCAAGGAGCCAATGGTTGCAATTTCAGAAATATATCCGGGTATAGTTTCCTGTTGATCAATTTCGTATACATTGGAATAGTCCCCTGAAAGAACCCATGTACCTGCGTTGGAGCCAAGAATAATTTGTTGCCCTGTAGAATATATTGACCTTATGCTATTGATGTCTCTTGTACTGACTTCATTTGAGCCTGGATTTTCTAATAGACCACTGTGACTTATTACATTATCAATAAGTCGCATTTGATGTAGTCCCGAGGGAGTACCAAACCAAAGGACTTGAGGGCTCTCAGGTGATGGACCGTCTAACAGAATATCTCTTACTTCAGCAGGATTTTCTGCACTTCCCGTTGGTAATGTACGCAGTTCATTTATTGATGCAAAGACTCCTGTGTCCTCTTTTGAGTAGAAGAATCTCCAGTCAGCGGTATTACCATCCCTACCAGAGTTGGTCTCACAGGTAAGAAGACCTCTATCGGTAGCAACGAAGAGTGTAAGATTGCCGTTAGCAAGACCGTGCTCTATATCGGTAACACTAGCATTACCGTTTGATAATTGGTTGGTTATTGCTTGACTTACTTCATGAACTTGTTCAATCAGTCCAAAACTACTGACTTCAAACACATTACCAGTTCCCGCAAACCCAAGTCCAATTATCTGATTATTCGGGCTATTGATCAATAATTCTTCCAATTCATGTATCGTTTCTGTTTGTGACCAATCCCAATTATCTACAGATTGTAGTAATCCGTCGAGCTGAATTCTTGCCACACCCAAACCAACATTAGAAGCCAAAGCAATGGCATAAACTTGATCACTTTGATCTCGTAAAATAGTTGAGTCATAGAGTTCTACACCTTGAGGAATCCAATAATCAGTGGAAGATGAAAGTGAATTGTCAATTACTGTTATCCCGTATTTTGTAGTGACATATAACATTGAGTCGACAACCTCTAGAGATCGGACATCATGATTTATGACACTGATTTCTTCGCTTTGGGTAGCAAAGGAAATTGGATACTGATAGAGTGTTGACATTTCGCTAGCGTACAATGTTGATTTTAGGCCCGCCATTACGGTATTACCATCATCAAAGTAAATATTATACTCTTCAATATTAGATAATTGCTCACCTAATTCAAGCGCAGTTGCTGTCCTACTTACATCCGGAGAAATCACTCCATCCAAATTTTTATCCCAACCATCCAAGTCTTCATCAGACAAAGCACTGCTCCTATTTAGCGGGTCTAAACCAAAGTGAACTTCCCAACCATCAGGAATTCCATCCCCAAAGGACGGGAATAAATTTCGTACATTAAATCCATCCCAGTTGTACCTATCTGAATCCTTCAATAAAGGATCAGTACCTAACCACAAATCCTCACCTACTGGCGACTCTGAATTAGTACAGGCAGCTAAAATATTCTGGAATGTGGCATTAACTCCAGTAGGGATATAGGGCCAATTAGTTAGAATTGAGCCCTCCGGTAAAGTCGCAGCACACCAAAGACCATCAAGTTCTGTAGTATGATTTGATGGAGCACCATAGATATATTCTTCACTCGAGGTATACCACTCATTGAAACTCATTATGCCATCACGGTTTACATCAAAACCATCCTTATCTGGATCTTTAGCAACATCACTAGCGTTTAATGGGTCAAAATCAGTACACTCGTATCGCTGAGAAAATACATCAAAACCTCCAATTCTCAAGCACATGTAGGCTTCATAGCCATCAGGCATACCATCGCCATCGGTATCTGATTTTCGAGGATCTAAGTATGAGCGGAAACCTTCCCCATCAACCACACCTGTTAAGCCACGCAAAAAACCAGGATCTGTACATTCAGCAGGATAGGGCCAGCAATATTCTTCAGTGGAGTTTAGGCCATCTCTGTCAACATCAAGTATTGCATCTGAAGCATCATCTGCATCCATACCTTGCATCGAATAACCTCTACCATCAATTGCTGTAGAATTTACCCACTCAGCGAATATATCTTCGTGTACATCAGGTATTCCGTCACCATCTGAATCGGTTGTTGGGGGACCTTGTTGATTAGTATCATCAGGATGAACATTGGAAACTGGAGATATTGTTGGAAATTGCGCCATAAATAGCAGACTGATAACCACTGCCAATGTAGTAAGCAATGTAGATTGACTTCGACGCATGCCTTCACCTGTCACGAAGTATAGCCTTCGCATTTGCCGACTTCTCAACTACACTTATGAGCATGATGGAGTGATGTTCCGACATTGATTCAGTTGGTGGAGCAAAAAAATACCGAAAATCATCTATTTTCCCTATTTGCGAGGGGTTTGTTCAATACCCTCCCGCGACAGGGGTAAATTATCAACATGTCTTTGCGAATTACTCACTTAGGAACAGGTAGCCGAGGCAACTCAACGCTGCTTGAAACTGATGATGTTAAGGTGTTAATTGATTTAGGATTTAGCGGCGCTCAGTTGCAAAAACGACTAGCTATGCTCAACATTAAACCTGCGGATATTGATTGCGCTCTAATAAGTCACCATCATGGAGATCATGGAGGTGGAGCGACTATTGCCCAACGCAAATGGGACATGCAAATTTTGGCCAATGAGAGAACTGCACAGGAATTAGATTTGGACCCCTTGAAAACTTCCTACTTTGGCGCCTTGGATGTGATTAGAATTGGTGACGAACTATCAATCCTAACAGTCCCAGTCCCTCATTCTGGCTCCGAAAATGTCGCTTTTGTGGCAAGCTATGGTGGAGAAAGAGCCGCAATAATTACAGATTTAGGCTCTTGGACGGATGAATTAATCAAACATGTATATGGTTGTGAACATATTTCAATCGAAGCAAACTATGATGATCAAAAATTGAGCGCCGGACCATATCCATATTCTTTGAAAGAGAGGATTCGTGGCAGAGGAGGTCACTTATCCAACAGTCAAACTGGACAATTTCTTGCTGAAGTCAGTACGGAGAGTACGCGAAATATAGTACTTACACACCTGAGTGAAAAAAACAACTCGCCGCACCTAGCAGAGTCTACCGTATTGTACTACATCTCCGAAGTATTTGACGGAGACATATACATTTCATTACAAGATGGTCCAGAAATGACTCACTACATAGGAGCAAACGGTCTAGAAAATCTTACGCCCACTAAACTAAATGAAGTCAAGATTGACTAAAAATTAGTCTGATTTAGGTCAATACCTAAATGATACCGAAGTATGAGAGGTTTGTGCCAACTAGCAGACGCTACATTTCAGGACCCCGGAAACGGGAAAATGAAGAGGGTGTTAGCGAAGTCCTTGGCGTGATTATGATGCTTGCCATGGTTGTTACAATAATGGGTGGTGTTTGGGTATTTTTGAATCCATATATTTCTGATTTCGAAGACAACACCAACTGGAATGCAGCCAATGGCATAGCTGACCGCTTAGAAGACAGGATAGATGTTTCAGCAGATGCGCCAGAGGGGACTGGAATACGTCACAGTTTACAGATGAGAACAACACTCTTGCAAGGTGTCACTAATCTCGAGCACTGGACAATAAGTGCTGATTTGACCCCATATGAGGTAGTAAATATCGGGCAATATAGCAACAATTCCTTTGTCATAACCAGTATCAACCAGACAGCATCAAAAGTTACCATCACAACAGAAAATAGTCAATTTACTCAACTGATAAGCGTTAACAATGGTTCAGTTGAGCACAATATGCAATTAGGTGAATGGTATATTATCACTGTTTTTAATGACAATGATGAGCCGATCCACCGTAGCGTCAAATATTCACTATCTGGGCTTCGTTTGATTACCAGCCTAGGCAATGGTGAGCATGAAATATATCTCATCAATAATGCTAGAATTGAGCATTTTGCCGATTCAGCTTGGGAAATTAGTCAATTTCCAAGAATTGAATTTGATGAACTCGCAACAGGAGGCATACGCTTGTCGATGGTTCTAACCAATGTAGTAGTAAATGGAAGTTTAGGGAATGCCAACCAACTTGGTATCGACATTATTTCAGCTGGCTCAATAAACCCATTTTCGGGAGAATGTTTCAATATACGATATACGACTACAAACTCTGTATCTCCAGTCATAAGCCCACAATATGATGATTTGTGGTTAAATTCGTATTCATTAAACCGTGCATCAGGAACACTTGATTCTTATGTCGGTTTATCACCATTTGAAAGAGCAAGTGGAATAGATGGCATCAGTGTAAATTCTTTGGGTCAATCGGTATTTTTTGACGTAACTATTAATCAGGTGGTTTTGGAAAGATGAAACAGAATCTAACCAGAAATGAAGAGTCTGTTTCTGCAGCAATTGCGACAGTTTTATTATTTGGTGGAGTTGTTTCAATCATCGGTTTAATGCTAGTTTCAATGCTTCCAATAATTGAAGAATTAGAAGGCTCAATAGAGCGTGACGATATGTCTTCGCAAATGATGATTTTGTCTCAGCAAACTGAAATTTTAAGCGAGCATGGCATGCCTGGTGATTCTACTGAAATAGATTTAATACCAATTGACGGAACTCTCTCATGGGACACTACAAGAGGTGGAATGTGGTATTCATCTACTTGGAATAGCGACACGACATTTAGGATGAAAGGAGTATTAGATTTTGATGATTCAATACAAATAAAACATCCCGAGAGTAAGTCTACCTCGGCTTGTTTTGACGACCTAAGGTTAGGCCCAACAAAACCATTCATCTATTCCATTCCAGATTACATAGAAGAAATTATGATTAGTCCAAACCAAGGAATCGCATCTCCACTTGGGCCAATAGAAATCAAAGTGAATTCTGCTGAGTTATTTATCGAAAAGATTGATTTGAACATCGGTTCTACTGTTAAATTAACCACTACTGAATTCCAATCTTACAAACTTGAGTCTACTCATGAACTGAACATATTGGCAAGTTTAGGTAGCGGCGGTGGTACTATTTTTATGCCAGATAACCCCAGTCAAAGTGATTTTACCGGCAGGTCTTGGAGCATACCAATGAATCAAGGCAACAATACAGTACACATCATGAGTGAAACATCTAATCAAATTGAATTAATGGTAGATGGACAGGAAACCAGACATATTGTCACCAATGATGAGGACCCAAGAATTGGTGTTTCGTGGACACATACAATCGATTTGGATTCACCAAAATTAGTATCTCTTTCAACAAGCGCACCATCACGACTTATTTTGCTAACATCAGACAATAATATGACAGGTAGCGTAACCCTCCAATCGACTTCTGGTGCACTAATCGGCTCGGAGTTCATCACACCTCAGCTAACTGGAAGTATAGAATTATTCAACCCAAATGAAGAGATCGCAACTATCACTTGGAAAGGGGGAGGAATTTCAATTCAAGCGGATTCAACTGTAATCATACCATGGCCGCCTCAAACTGTTAATGGTGCGCCGATTATAGATTCAGATAAAGAAATATCAGCATATTGGCACAATAATGATTCCATTAATCCAAGTAATGGATTGAATATAATTCCAGCAAAAGATACTGGATTTTCCTCTGGAAAAGCCCATACATATGAGATATTTTCCAGCAATGGACTGGAATCAATACACATTCAATTAGCAGGGTACACTTCAGTTCTAAACTATTCAAATACTAACTCTGCTAATCAGAATCTTACCTTCAACAACCCGTTCCATAACCTGCAAACAAGCCAAGGCAGCCATAATGTTTCTGTGGAAGATGGGCACCCAATTAGAGTTCACCGGAGTACTGGAGACTCGGGATTGAGTCAATTAATGCATGATGGAGAACAGAGATGTGTTGGAATTAATACCACAGCAAGCGGATGGATAACTACAGAATTGCCATGGAATTCCGTTTCTGGTAGAAGCGAAGGTCAAATTATGAATGCTTGGAATCAAGGAACACATCCCTCGAGTTACTCGATAAGTCTAATTGGTAACAACGGAAAGACAGACCATCAAATCATTGCGTCATCATGGATTTTCCATATCTCTAGACTTACTTATTCTTTCTCCTCTTCTATTACCGGACTTGAAGTTGCTTATTCCAACGGAGCAGTACTAACAAACCATCCAGAATTTTTACCTACCGTATTGAAACAACCAAATGACAGATCTGGACCAGGACCCCGGTTTGCAGCAACAATTCCTGCACTAAATCCTACCGCAGATAGTGCATCTGGTGCGGGTGTAATGAATTTAGATATAGAATTGGCATACAGAGAGTCATTAGCGTCAGATATTGCATATGAAGTAAGACGTGGGTGGTATAGCCCATATGGTGAAGAGATTGCAAATTCTGCAGCCAGTGGTCTAGATTCTAGTATAGATTGGACGATTTATCCTGGGCGATTGGATTTGCTCACAGATTATGTGGGTTGGGTCCCAGATCCAAGTATCGGAACCTCGGAAGCGGTTTGGCACACCAATGGTGATCCAATTCAATTTAGTTTACAACTATCCTCACTTGATGTAACAATGACGGAGGCTGTTGGATGAAAACTAAACTTTCGAAAAGGGACGACATCAGTGGTGCAGCCACTGAACTTGGATACATCTTCACTTTCTTACTTGGAGTAATGTTGTTATCTGTATTCAGTATTTGGACATGGGATATTGAAACTGCAACCCGCGATAGATGGAATGAACAGGCCGTCAAAATGAATTTAGACGATATTGCTGATGCTATTGAACGAGCTGATGAAGCTAGTAGGCTTGGCGATATTGAATATACCGAATCCGTATGGTGGAGAGCTACTGAGGCTGACGAAAATTTGTTTACCTTACAATTGTCTGATAATTACTTAATTTTAGTTGACGAAGGAGGTCCACTAGATACGCAAGTCTACGTTTCAGGGGCAGGTGCAGGCGAGCATAGTGGAACTGTTAATTTATCTGGAGCTCAAATGGTTTGGATATGTCACAAAGATGGTGTTACAAGTATTGAGGTTGATAGGCCCCAATAATCATCTTCCCATGACAGCATTGTGTACTTTTGTTTGAACCTCTCTCATACGAGATTTGGCTCCAAGTTCACGAAATACTGCTAGGGCTCTTTGCAAATATTCCATTCTTCGTGATTTATCGGGTGCAACACTTCCTAAACGAATCAACAACTCCCCAATTTGCATCCTAAGATCATTAGCCTCTGCAATGATTAGGGCTTCTCTGAAATGTTCCATTGCTTCATCATTTTTACCCGAATCTTGTAGTACCTCACCAAGTAAGATAGTAATGTCTACCATTGCTAAAATATCTCCCTCTTCATTCATAGCATCCAATGCTTGAGAATAATGATGCGATGCGACATCTAGGTCACCAACCTTGGCGTAATAACGCCCTAGTACTGCTTGTGCTCTAGCATGTAGTTGCTTATCATTTGATTTTTCTGTTTTATCAAACGCCGTTAAAGCATGGTCTCTCGCTCGGTCTATTTCCCCTAAATCCATCAAAGAACGAGCAAGAATTAATTGTGAACTTATCAGTTCTGAATCCTCATTTTCTTCTAATATTCGCTCTACCTGACTATAGGATTCTATCGCTTTAGAATTATCATTTTTTCTTCTTAACAAATAGCCCATATTATTGTAGCTTCTAGCAGCCCCAACAGCATCCTTTTGTTTGATAAATATCTCAAGAGCCTCCTTATGCATGGCTAGAGATTCATCTAAACTTCCTTGCTTTAGGGATATATCAGCCAATGCAGACAATGCTTCTGCTAAAATAGAATTATTTTTGCTCTTGGC
>JAKMFF010000170.1 GCA_022425585.1 Candidatus Poseidoniaceae archaeon | reverse complement strand
GAACTATCTACTGCTATGAACTTTTCATCAGATTACAAAGTACGTGTTATTGAATCATCAGGTCTAGTGAATTTACCACAAAGAGAATCTCTAGCCACTGCGTCAAGATTTGCCCAACTTTTTTACTGGATGCTAGAAACTAAGCATCCTTTATTCCTGTTCGGCATTCCAGGGATTGTATTATTTATTCTAGGTTACAAATTATCCGGCAATGTAGTTGACACTTTTAGTGAATTAAATTCAGTTTCTATTGGTGTTACATTAACTACTATTGCTATGACGTTGATTGGATTATTTGCCATGATGGTGGCAATTATTCTCTACATTATGGGTAAACAAGTTGAACAAATTCAATCGCAATACAAATGGAATAATACCGATGATAAAACAACATAAGTAGGTCTTGATATGTCTGATTTTCGTTATTTAGTATGTTTAGACATGGACCGTGTCTTGGTTGACCACCTTTCAACTTGGCAATTTGTTTACGATAAATTAGGAATTTCAAATGATGAATCATTTGAACTCTATAATCAGGGCCTTTTGAACGAGTGGGATTGGATAAAGTTAGATATTGCGTTAATAAAAAATAGCATCAAAGATCGTAAGATTACAGATTCTGAATTACGTTCTTTGATGGAAGGTATGCCTATGATGGATAATTGGCAGTTATTAATTTCTGAATTAATCAAAGATGGTGCGAAGGTCGCAATTGTCTCAGGTGGATTACAACAGACAGCCAGAGATATTGCTGCTCAATTCCCTTCAAACCTGCCTTGGCGAAGAAGATGGGGTGGAATTGATAGATTCACTGCAGAACGATATGGCAAAGGTTTTGATTCTAAATTATCTGTATTTACCAATGGTTGGTTGCGTGGTAACCAATTATTAAACGGGATGTATGAATTAGATAATTATGGAAGGTATCAAGTGCAGATGAATGGTAAAGGAGCAATTGTAAAGATGTTACAAAGACGATATGGAATATCCAAAAGTGAGACTTTTTCTGTTGGAGATTCTGCTGGAGACATTGGGATGTTTCAAGAGTCAGGTTTGGCAATATGCTTCAATCCATGGGATGAGAGGCCGCTGAAGTACTGTGATGAGGTTATCAAAGAGAAAGATTTGTCGTTGGTATTGGACTTAATAAAAACAACAATGAATGGTTAGGTGATGGCAAATTGGTAATTGATGAAATTGATTTTATTACCTCATTTTGCCCACATTGTGGTTTTATGTTAGGTGAATTTCTGCCAGGTATAGAATGTCCAGAGTGTGGTGAGACAATCATTTGACAATACGCTGAATGAATACACCGTTACTGTTGACAAACTCAATAATCCGATTAATAGCCTCAGTGTCTAAATCTTCCGGGGAATATATCCCTGAGGAAGCAAGAGTTGATTGGTTATTTGTTTTATTCATCAGTTCGATGAAACACGCAATAGTGACTAAACCCGTGCTTCTAGCCATTGAACTAACACCATCCTTGCCGGTATCAGATATTATCCATGTTACCGATTTTTCAGCATAATGCATGGCTATTTCCATCCAAGTAAATTCATCACGTTGCTTGTCAAATTTCCACGCATCAAGTAACTCATCCTCGGTTAATTCACCTGCTAATTCAATCCACTTAGTGATATGTCCAGGCCATCTAACAGTATATTCTTTCATATTTTTGCTGAGATTAGCAACCAATAAACTTCTCAATCCGTCGGTTAAAAAAGCCTCCATTTTTCCAAAACCGTCTACATCAATCGAATGTTTTTCTGTTAGTGCGGGGACAGTTTTTACTTCCCCATCAACTAAAATCCTTGCTGGTCTGGTATATTCTTCTATGACGTCAGAAGGAGAAAATGGAGCCATGTATGACCATGTATCATCTGGAGACTGAGGATTGCCGCCGACCTTGATTGTGGCAGATAGAATCTTGTTGTCCTCTTCAAATTCCTTTTTTATGATCATATTAGATAATCCGGGAGCAATTCCCACATCCCAAATCAGTGTTGATGAGTTCTCTTTGGCCAATTTTTGGTGTTGACTCGGATCTTGTTCAGTAAATGCCAAATCAACGACACTTTTTCCCTCCTCAATCAAGATTGTTCGCACCTGCTCACCAATTCTACCGGGCAACATATTTACTGCAACACCTGCTTGTGGCATTTGATTTAGGAGCTCAAACACATCTCCTTCTTGATAAGTTACATTAGTATTATTTTTTATCAAATCTGGAATTTTGAGGTCAATGACATGTACTTGATAGCCTAGTTTGGTTAATTCATGAATTACAAATTCGCCAACCAGCCCACTACCTAATGCTACAGCATCAACCATTTTATCAACTCAAGGAGTAATCCTTCGTGAATCTCTAGGGAATGGTATTACTTCCCTTATGTGGTCAGCACCAGTTAGCCAAGAACATACTCTATCAACTCCAAGACCAAATCCTCCATGTGGTACACCACCGTAGGTTCTTGTGTCGATGTAAAATTGATACGGCTCCCTTGGAGTTCCTTCTTCATCAATACGAGCAAGTATCTCTTCCTCTGACCATGTTCTTTC
>JAKMFF010000168.1 GCA_022425585.1 Candidatus Poseidoniaceae archaeon | reverse complement strand
CTCTGCGGCGGCTTGGAAGCGACTTTCTCTTTCCGAGTTTGCTAAGTGTGGGGCCTTCCACATTCTAAGCAATCCATTTCTTGTAGCGGTAACCATACTATCTGTGGTAACTTTCTGCAGTAAGTCACCAAGGTTCATACTCTGGCCTAGGATAATCTCATCTTCGCCCTCTAAGCCAGATAATAAGTAAAGCGAACCTTCAATTCCTAGCACCCACCAACCATCACCACATCTTATTCCTTCCATAGGTTCAAGTGAGTCAGATTGCAATTTTTCGATATAATCCCAGCCAAACGGATGAGGTACTCCCTCCCATATCTCTCCTGAACTAGTTTGCAATAGTAATCTACCCTGATCTAATCTTGAGACCCAACTCCAAATCCTATCTTCTAGACATCGTTTGGAATAATTATTGCCAAGCCTGCCACACCATAGTTTACCATCATCAGATTGCCACAAGATATGTTCTCTGTCTAGCCAACCAACTATCCTCCTAACTTTGCCTGTTTGGAACCTCTTAATTCCAACTCCCTCATGAGAAAACAAATGCATTTGACCTTCTTTACCAGTTAAGATCCATCCGCCACCAGGCCTGTGTAAAACGTCTGTAAAACCACCAAATGTAGACCTGCCATCATGTAGCATACTACCATCCATTGTGGAGATAACGTAGAATCCATGAGCTGCCAGAGCAGCCAATATTCCGTTGTGATAATTCATAGAGTGAACTTTGAAAGGCGTCTTTATTGACCATCTGATCGATCCATCCGACTCAATTAGGACCATTTCCAAACCATTACTTACTACAATTCCACCTTCCACAGCAGCAATCGCTGATATTCTTTGGTTGGCTTGCCAAGACCAAGAGATACTCCAAGACATTACTCATCACCTCCAATTATGCCCCAAGCAATCAACTGTGCTTTTGCTGATTGTGTGATTTCATAATATCTACTCCGACCTTTCATACGGGCTTCTAATATACCAGATTTCAATAGTTTATTACTAATTTGAGATAATCTTGGTCGCTTTATCGCAAGGTGCTTTAATATTTCTTTATCACTAGGTGAGTAATCTCTTACTCGAGCAATTGAAAGTACATACAATTCAGATTCATTGAGAGCTGATAATGCTGTTGAGTTTAGTGGATAGTCAACCTTTTGTCCTAAATTATTGGATGACAACTTCATCATTTTTTCTAAAAATCCATCATCATCTTGAGCCATATTCGGATTAGAACGATAGATTAAATTTGACAGTAAATTAATCAAATTTTGCATGGTTTGATTTTCATTAGTTATTGGTTGGTAGTCTATTGATTCGGTGGTCTCTACGATATCTTGAATTTCTGCATCTTCATCAAGATCTAAGCCGATTTCGTCGTAAATCAATTCAGCGGAATTGTGTTCTTCAAATTCAACCCTCTCATCAGCCTCAATCATTTCTTTAGAAACCCATAGTTCACTGCCGTGTTGGTTATGCTGATTTACCATTTCTTCAGGACCGGATTTATCCATTTCATCATAAACCCTTGTTCTATCTAAAAGTCCACCAAATGCTCCAGCATTTACCATTGGCTTAGGTTTAGAATCTGGGACAATTATCTCTTCAGTATCAGGGTTAGCTGAATAAGCGAAGTCTTCAACAGGTTTGTCTAACTCCTGAGACTCTGACAAACCATCTAAGTCTAATTCGAAACCAAAAGGATCAGGATTTGGTACTAAGTCTTCTGTTTTTTGTCCGTCATTTCTCTTATCCCAAGGCACAGAAGCATCGATAATTTCAGTATTTTTTGATTCAATAACATCCTCGGCAGCGTATTCATTATGCGGCATAAAATGAACTTCTTCCAAATCCTTCTTTGTATCAAGTTGTGGGCTTTGTTGGATAACTCCTGCATCAGTTAGACGGTAATTATCGATTGCATCTCTCATGAATTTTACAACTTCTAACGGTGACCCGCCAGTCTTCTCATGAATGGCTCTTGCGTGGTGTAATTCTAGTTTATATCCATCATTACTAACCGATGATATACGCTTTTCAATGAGTGCCTGGACCTCATCTACTGACAATTGTGATAATGTTTCAACGCTATCAAAACTATGTAAAACACTATCTTGGAGATTCATTCTCTGTTTTGATTCAACCACTACCACAATAACTGCTTGAAGTCGCTCAAGGGCTGGTAGAACATCTCTAAGGGCGACAAATAAAACACTGTCATCGACATTTGGCGTGTCAATTACAATTAGCGGTAGCCTTTCGGTAAATGTTTGAGAGAAGTCAACCATTTTGTTTACTAACTGGACTGTATTGGTCGGAAAATCATAACCAACAAGTTCCGAATACATCCTTTGCAGGAGACTATCATGAGGGTTTGATGCTGAAATATGGTCAATATGAACCGAAACTGGAGCCTCAATCGCAGAGCAACGTAAAAGTGAGGTTCTACCACTACCTAAATCTCCAACCATTAGAATTCTTCTTGTTGATCGGAATTTGATATGTTGAGATAATCGTCCTCTGGTATCTAATCTGCCGACATAAAGCTCAGATTTGCTCCCTTCAAGTGGCATTGCAGAAAATGGATTCGAACTTAAGTTAGGAATCTCAAAACCGAGACCGTCTACACGCATAATTGTGCCATCGCACAATGAGGTATTTGATGTTTCAGTAGAATTTGAATTAGCATAATGCGTTATTTGCTGTTAATCGTATTCTTCAGGAGCCTTTTTTATTGATTTTAACGCAATGCTAACGCATAATTAACGCGTTAGTAAAAGCGTTAATTGCGTTAATTTATCCGATATACAAACCCATCACTTATTTGCCAATCACCCATGGATGCAATCAGTGAG
>JAKMFF010000211.1 GCA_022425585.1 Candidatus Poseidoniaceae archaeon | reverse complement strand
GATTACAACTTGGCGGATGATAGAATCTACTTTCTGGATGGTTTAGAGCACATTTACAACAACAGTAACAAACAAGAATTACTAACTAAGCTCGTCAGGTTATCAGATGAAGCTAAGTTAAATAATTACGTCATGATTTATTGTATTAACAGTTTAGCATTTGAGAGTGAATGGATAATAAAACTACGACATATGGCAGAAAAAATGGTAATTAAATCACCAAAATCCACTGCTGTTGAGCTAGAATCAACCGAACCAGATCAAACCTCCTTGCCAAAAAACGAAGAAACAATTTTTGAATTAGCGATTGACGGTGGTCCAAGATTGACATATTTAGCTAGATTGCCAAGGACTGGTTTTACTAATCAGATTTTAGTTAAAAGAATCCTACAATGGCGTAGGATGGGCCTAGACGTATCTAGAATTGAACCTGCCTTAGCTTATGAAATTGATGAAGCATATGCCCTATACAAATCCGTTGAAGAAGATGTAAGAAGAGCCACTGAATTAGAGCGTTTTATCCATGTTAATCAAGACTCAATCGATACTGTCAAATTAGCGACAGATATGTTTAGAATTAGACAGTTAACTGGCCTAGATGAAATTGAAAGAAACTATTACAATTTATCGTGATAATTTAAAATTCTCTGCTTCTATTCTGGACAACCAAGAACCGCTTCTTAGATGTTCAGCAATTTGCATTAATTCAGCGCTTGTTGATCTGTCTGAATCTAGTAAAGGTGAGATATTCCTAGTCAACGAGATTAGAGACTTCACGGTTTGTGATGGCGTATTTTTGTGATGGGATAGTGCTTCTGAAGCAATTAATAGTTCACAGGCGAGAACTTCTGATAGTCTAAGGCATGCTTGATATAAATTCCAGCAAGCAGTAGCACCCATACTAACATGATCTTCTTGACCTGCCGATGTACTTGTGGAGAATGCAGTTCTTGGTGTGGCATGACCGTGCAATTCCGATAATGCTGCTCCAGCGCTGTATTGTACAATCATATAACCTGATTCCAGTCCGCTATTTGTGGCGAGGAATGGTGGCAGATTGCTCTTACTAGGATCTAGTAATTGGTCCATTCGACGTTCAGAAATTGATGCTAACTCAAAAATTGATAATGACATTCTATCGGCACATAGTGCTAGTATTTCTCCATGAAAATTTCCTTGAGATATTATTTTGGGTGATTGACCGTTTTCGGCGGGGAAAACTAATGGGTTATCGGTAGTGCTATTCATCTCTATTTCTACAGTTGTTTGCATCGACAAAAGAGCCTCATAAATAGCACCATGAACTTGTGGTGCACACCTGAACGAATAGGGATCTTGGACTTTATCGCATTCTAAGTGTGATTTTAAAATTTCAGAGCCATCCATGATTTCCCTGATTCTTTTAGCGACAATTTGTTGGCCGGGATGGGGTCTAACATTATGTACTCGTTCATCAAAAGGAGTCAAACTCCCTTTGAATGCATCAAGAGAAGCGCAATAAATCACATCAGCAATTGGTAACAAATTGTTTAACATTGACAATGATATGATTGAATAACTTAGCATTTGACTGGTTCCATTAATCAGTGAAAGACCGTCCTTTGCGTTAAGTTCCACGGGAATTAAACCGTTTTCAGTCAATACATCCATGGTGTTTAGCAACTCTCCGTTATTACCAAGAACGGAACCTTCGCCGATTAGAGTAATCGCCATGTGTGAAAGGGGTGCTAAGTCGCCACTCGCACCAAGACTGCCGATACGCGGAATATGCGGAGTAATATCGTGATTAAGGTAATCCACTAGTTGTTGAACAACATTCGGGTGGACTCCACTATAGCCTTTAGCGAATGAATTTACTCTAGCAACCATCATTGCCCTAACTGATACCCTGTCCATCTGTTGACCTAATCCAGTAGCATGTGATCTGATTAGGTTAATTTGTAGTTCCTGTAATTTTTCAGAATCGATAGTAGTGTTAACGAGAGAGCCAAATCCAGTGTTTATCCCATACACCACTTCACCCGATTTTAAAATATCTTCAACAACTTTTCTAGAATTAATAATTCGGTCCCAGGAATCTTGAGTGATTTCTAATTTTGCTGAACCTGTAGCGACTGCCATTGCTTCAGCAGGCGAGAGTGTATTACCATCTAGATATACGGAATTACTCATCATATCACCCTAGCAGGTTGTCAAAGATAGCATCATCGGTAATATTTGGGATTGTAACGTTTAGTAAAGGATTTTCATCCATTGCGTCTTTTATTGCTTCGATAGCTCCTGGATTCCTAGCCCAAGCTCGTCTTGCAACTCCGTTGTTTACATCCCAGTGAAGCATTGAT
>JAKMFF010000156.1 GCA_022425585.1 Candidatus Poseidoniaceae archaeon | reverse complement strand
TCTCCACTATAGCCAGTTAATTGATAAGTGCCAGTACTGCTAAGATTGCTAACCCACAATTCACGACCATTACTGCCACTATTAGCATCAAATAACCATAGTTCTTGACCGTCGGTAAATAGTTGATTAAAGCCAAGATATAATCCGGGATTTGAATCGCCTACTCCTGAATTTATGTCGATAAGTTGCTCAGTTGAAGAGGTTACTCCAGAGGAAATCCACAGTTCACAACCACTCGAGCTATCGCTGCCTGAGGTGATGATTTTGCTGTGTGAATCAGACCATGCAAACTCAGCACATTGACTCGAATATCCATCTGAAACACCCACAAACATATCCGAGATTGATCCATGGTTGAGTGGGCTTTGACAAACTTTCAACGAATCAACAACTTCATCTGCGTGCATTATCCCATCCTCAGCAATCCCTAAACCATAGCCATTATCGATGCCGAAATTGATAATAAATCCTGAAGAGCAGAGATATTGCGGTGGCTGTACTTGTTCCACTAAGGCAGAATATCCCTCATTACCGTTTATTCCATTACTACCAATTGCGCCATTGCAGACAAAGTCCTGACTAATTACTTCAGTTTCCTCTAGGGTGCCACTATTATTGAGATCTAATCCAGATTCAATCATTAATCCACCAAAAAAGCAGGTGTCATTGCCATAATTTAGCACCGAGGTGTTGACCAAACTCGCTATTCCACTGCCACCATTGGGACCCGTAGCACCTTGAGGCCCTGATAATCCAGTTTTCCCATGGCACAACCTGGTTGTTGACGTAACTTCATTTTCTTCTAAAATACCGTTGGAGTTGAGGTCATTGCCAATGAATATGTCTGCACCTCCTGCCTCACATAGATGGTCTGCATTACGTCCTTCAGTTCTAACTAATACCTCATTAGCATCTGCTCCTGATTGTCCTGCTTGGTCTGGTAATGACCAAATTATGCTGACGGAATAGGCTGATAATACCAATGCGATAATTATGCTGAAAATTTGGATTACCTGCAGCACTTTTCGACGCGTTTTATTAGGTGTTTTTACCGCTGTTTGTGACGTTGTATGATTGGCATTGAGTGGTGGAATTGGTTTTGCTTGACCACTCGCAGGTTCTCCTGCAATATGTTCTTGGTTTTGATGTCCAATATCTGAAGACATGATTAATCTCCTGTACTTCAATGGTATCAAAACTTTCGCCGATTCCATATTTCTCATGCCAGAATAAGGGTTTACTTCATGAGAGAGTTAGTTGTGCGAGATAATATGGACTTACCAAAGCGCCTTGCCCAGCAACTTGCTGGGAAAGAAGGTGAGACTAGGCAAAAGGCAGCCCGATTGGTAGTTGACCTTGCTGAAATCGCTAAGGCAGACGGTTTTGTCGAGGTTGACAATGCTCACGTATCTGGAGTTTCAGTAATTACTGGCGGGCATGGACTTCGCCGATTTTTATCGGATTTAGCGGGTGATAAAGGTGGTCGTGTAGCCATTACCACCACGTTAAATTCAGCCGGATGCGACAAAGAAAAGATGAAGGAAATGGACATCGATTGGCCAGATTTTCTCGAACAGCAATTTGAAATTATTGAAGCATATGATCGCCTAGGTATCGAATCAACATTATCCTGTACGCCTTATGACCGGGGTATTGAACTAGAATCAGGTATTGCTTCTTGGGCAGAATCTAATGCCGTATGTTTCTCTAATTCGTGGACTTCATTAATCACTAATCGTGAATCTGGACTTTCAGCACTAGCCACTGGGCTAACTGGTTTTGCACCAAAGTGGGGTTTGCATTTGATAGAAAACCGGATGCCCAACATCTTTGTTACTCTAGATTGCGCAATGAATGACTTATCAGATTGGTCGATTTTTGGCGATTGGATTGGTAAGCAAGTAAGGCCAGATTGGGACTTATCCTGGGGTCCAATGCCACTTATTTGTGGAATGCCAGAATATCTTTCATTCGCCGCTAAAAAAGCGTTAACTGCCGCTGCTGCTAACTATGGCTGTCCAATGTTGTGGGCCGAAGGTCACAGTGCAGAACCTCCGCTAACTAAGGATAAGAATGGCAATTGGTTACCGCCTCAAGGTGGTTGGAAAGGGGTGCTGAAGTTCACAAAAGCCGATTTGTCTGCTAGATATGCAGAATTGGCTCCACGCGGGCAAGTCGATTTAGTAGTCATTGGCTGTCCACAAGCCAGTATTGAGGAAATCCGCCGCACAGCATCAGCAGTACGTTCATATGCTGAAATGGGCGCTAGAATACCTGACAACAGATTATGGCTATTTACTAGCGGTGAAAATTATCAACTTGCGGTTGATGATGGCAGTGTCGACCTATTGGAAGACGCTGGAGTTGTGCTTCTGCAAGACACTTGTCCAGAGGTTACGCCTTACAATCGCAATAAATACAATCATCTGCTAACAAATTCTCTAAAAGCAGAGCATTATTTGACTAGTGGGCTAAATCGTATTCCTACCAGTGTGATGTCAATACAAGATTGCGTAGCTCATGCATTTGACCCCACTCTTTCTGCAGGGCAACGCCCAACGCTGTCGGCCAAAGCTCAACCACAACATCAATCTTCGAAAATAACTCAACACGGCGATTATACTGCAACCGGTAACGGTTTGTCATCGCAGGGTGATTTTGTGGTAACAGGTAAAGCAATGTCCACAGATGTAGCAATCACCTATCTTGGCTATGTTAATCGAGATTCAGGTGTTATTGAAGAGACGGGACATCCTCTTGACGGCCAAGCGGTAGAAGATACGATTCTAATTTATCCAAAGGGCTCTGGTTCTACAGTCGCTCCATATGTGTTGATGGGCTTGATTTATACTGGTAAAGG
>JAKMFF010000126.1 GCA_022425585.1 Candidatus Poseidoniaceae archaeon | reverse complement strand
GTTTCAAGCAGAAGGGAAGATTAACCAAAAAACAAGTTTTTTGGTTTTTAGCTACTACTGAAAAAATAACCGTGAAATTGTCCAAAGAACACCATCGCTATATGTGGCTTGATTGGGATTTGGCAATTGATATGGCGACTCATGATGAGACAAAGGGCACTCTAACCAAAGCTAAGACTCATGCTGACAGAATAGGCTTAGTCTAAGTCGTCATAGTCGGCGTCATTTGAACCAATCTTCCTAATCATATTGGCGACGTTTGATGATTCTCCGCGTTTCCCTAGAGGTGTCCAAAGAGTTTCTTGTTCACCCGTATTTTTTGTCACCCATCTAGCAAATACAAAGAACCAATCGGATAGTCGGTTGACATAAACTTTAGCGACTTCTCTAATTGCTTTACTACCTTCTTCATCTTCGATTGCGATAAGGCTTCTTTCCAAGCGCCTAGTTACGGTTCTAGCCAAATGGATTATTGGTTCTGGCCCCGCTCCTGTTGGCAAAATGAAACTGGTTAATGGGTCGAGTTGTTCTAGCCATGCATCCATTTCGCCAGTTAGGCTATCGCATTGTACCAAATCAATTAATTGCATATATTCAGGCAATTTGTCGGGTTCACAGGCTAGTTCAGCACCAAGGTCGAATAATTCATTTTGTAGCCGATCTAGTGCGGACTCAGCAATATTCTGGATTCGATTAATAGCTGCACTGGAGCCACCGTCAGCGTGACTTGGTAGCACTTTGCACTCTCTTCTTATCAAGCCGACAATTGAATTTAACTCGTCACATGTACCAACTGCAACAAATCTTAGGTGAGATTTTCGGTGTCTTGAGCCATCAACAAATGAGGATGAACCGTCATCTCCAGTTCCAGTATAAACGCGATTAATTCGAACCATAACACACCCGACCTAACCATCCGAAGTTATGCTTCTATGAGTGGTTTGCGGGAGAGGAAGCTTGAGTTTAATTCATGATACCATTCGATATCTTCCTCGCCAATGCACCAAGAATATTGGACCACTTTCTCATCGACAACTCCGTACCATTCAAGTCTACCAAGCTCTAAGCAAGCCATTCGAGCGCCCGTTGATTCCAGTCTCTTCACTACGCTGTGCCACGATTGTATCATTGTCGCCAAATAATCAGCAATCTCTGTAACATGGTCATGCTTCGAGTCATAGCTTTCCAAAATAATATCTAATTCCTCCGTTAAATCTCCCGATATATCGCTAATTGATTGAAGTTCTACTAAACATCGAGAGGCTTCTCTCAAGCCGATTCTCGCTTCTTCAATGGTTACTATTTTTGCCCCGCTTGGGATTTGATCAATAGCTGTTTCATAGTTAAGCAAATCTGTGATAGACATAGGCCTACCAGAATATATTGGTACTTCGGAGGTATCAGACACATGTGTCCTTTGACGAGAAGGGTCTTGAATACATCGATACTATTGAATGAACTATGTTGATTTTGTAGCCATTTGTCCAGTGCCAGTAATCTCGGGTGAGTCTGAAGATAATATGTGGTTATAGGTCTTGTATACAACGTAAAATAGCACCCACACCCAAAGTATTGCTTCGGCAATTAAAATGGCCATATAGATCGGTCCAAGCGACATTAGCATCGCAAGTCCGTCATACGGGCTACCATGAATTGAAATGAACACGAGTTGAGAGGTAAGGTTTGCTACAAACCAAATTGCTAAAATTGCTCCAAGTATTGGGGAGATCTGTTTTTTATTCTGCTGCCTATTGTTGTTTCCCATGATTATATATCGACTTTAAAATACATAAAACAATCGACTAAATGCTGAATTTCGGCGTAAAGCTACCAATAAATTCTCTAAAACGGCATTACTCGCTCTCGCTAGAGAATGTTGTAAACCCCATATTACTCAAACAATCATCTATTGCCGAAAGCCATTCAATGGCCACTGATTCACTACCCCCGGATTCGAGAAATAATTCGTTCCAATGGGTTGCTCTATCGGTCTCCTCTAGTGCTTGAAATATTTTACTTAAGGCAGAATAGGCCATTGGATTTAGATGTTCTTCCTCCGCATCCCATGCCTTTTCAAAACATTCTATTGCGCCATGAGGGCCACGTAACTGACCTCTATGCAAGGCAACCATTCCTGCTTGGCTCCACGCTAATGGTAATCTACCGATCAGCAGGCCTCTGAACACTAGCCAAGTTTGCCCTCCAGCTAATACAACAAGTGCTAAAAATCCAGCCCAATGTTCAAATTTGTTTAGTTCATCCCAGGTTTGAGTAATCAGGCCAGTAACTCCTACGCAGAACATAAAACCTGACATTGGGGCAACCAGCACTTCGCGTCTGGTTCTTAGCATCAGATTTATTCCGCTAACCAGACCAAACGCTCCAAATACCGATAGTATGGTCAGATGAGCTTCAAGACTGGTTGGATTTGGTGCTGACTGGCCTAGCAACAACAATCCGCCAACCATTAGTATAAACCAGCCAAACCGCCTTGAAGGTGTCGGGAAAGGTTGGCTTTTAGAGCCTAAGATTAAAATTATCGAAATCACTAATTCAAATCCAATCAGTAACCAAACTACTGTAGAATCTTCTAATATCATGCTCTCTCAGTCCAGTGCATATACCCATCGGCTTTGAGTATTTGCTCAATCCCTATGGTATTTTGTCCCCTTGATTATTTCTGTTGCACGATAAACTTGCTCGGCTAAAATGACTCCTGCAAGCTCGTGTGGCAGAGTCATATTGGAAAGCGAAATTATGCGCTTTATAGAATGAGTAATTTTCTGCCAGCCGTCAACAGGTCCTATTGCCAAATTAACGTCTTCTGTGGCAATAGCCCATGTTTTTACCAATTCGGCAAATTGGCGTGAAGTATACTGCTCTCCATCTTCATCTAGAATAAACAACGTTGCGTTGTTATTGATTTCATCATAGTATTGTTGAACAGATTTTTTGCTTGAATGAGAGATTATTTTGATGTTTTTAACGCTTAGTCGGCGTGAATATGTCTCTAACATCTCGCGGTAAGAGCGTTCTCTTGCTTGCCCATGGAGATGTAATGTTATGCGCCCCATAATTGGCTCACCTTCCCCAGTCACTTGAAATGTATTGGTTAGCAATAAGGTAATTTCATAATTTGAACCATATTCAATAACTACGACCAATAGGGTACAACATGGGCTGGTGGCCATTTTCAAAACCTAAGTCGGCCCGCAGAGCGATTGAGCCAATAATGAAAGATGGCCGAACCTGGCTACTAGAGCTTAGAGATATGTGTGAACGTAATTTTGACAATCCCGAAGAAGCAAAACGAAGAATTAGACAAATGCAAGTAGAATGGCAAGAATGTTTTGATAATGGTTCACTGTCTAAAGTAAACAAAGAAGCCCTAGAAAGCAGAGCGTTTAGGCTGTTGTCATGCACAGATCAAGAATGGCTAAGATGGCTTGACGACCTTGAATTTTGGAAAACTGGTTGGAAACCTGTATCCGATTCAGCAGACAAGGATTGAATAGTGTTCGATTACAGGCTAGGATATGCCAAAAGCAACACTGCACATGTTGCACACTTGCCCATTCTGTTGGAAAGTAAGGGGACTCATCGAATACTTAGATTTAGATGTAGATCTTATTGCAGTCAACGGATTGAAAATCAAAAAGGCGGTTTCGTTTACTGATGACTGGGGCAAAGTGCCTGTTTTTACCGACGAAAATGGTGTTCATCATGTCGATTCTACTCCAATTATGAAGTTCATTGATCAACAATATAACGGAAATAAATTACTAAATGTATCAGAGCAGGAACGCACAACAAAGTGGCTAGATTGGTCTGATCAAAAGATGTCTAAGGCTACCGTTCCAATACTATATGGCACCTTAGGGTCAGCCTTCAAAACAACAACCAGAATCTCAAAATTAGAAGAATTTGGTTTCATCTCTAAGCGCCTGTATGCTTGGGCAGGATTCCCCATAATGTGGGGAATTATTGCTAAAAAGCGTGTCAAAAAGGATGGGCGAAAGCCTAAGCAACTTTGGCATGATTTACTTACCGAATTTACTGATGAGCATCAAGGAAAAGATTTCTTTGGCGGCAGTGGGCCAAGCATTGTGGACTTCTCGGTATTCGGCTATATGCGGTCAATTTCTCCATTCCCGCAATTTGCTATGCTAGAAGATCACAAAAATGGAATCGCTTGGTATAATCGAATGAGCAGTTTACTAAACTAGGGATTAGCATGTCATCCTTGGAAATTACCGGACTTAAATTTTCCAAAGTCAAGCGTGGCTCCGTTTTTGTTGGAGAGTCAAAGGGTGGTTGGATATATGCTGGCCAGAGGCCGTGTCATGAAGTCAGATGTCCTGAATTTTACATCATGGAAAAT
>JAKMFF010000122.1 GCA_022425585.1 Candidatus Poseidoniaceae archaeon | reverse complement strand
GTAAATAATCCAGTAGTTGGTGCCGGGTCTACTACCCGGCACCAACTACTGGATTATTTACTGCTAATGGTGAAGTATGAGTGATAATTGAATCATCTGTGACATTTACCAAATTATCCATTATTACAAAATTATCAGGTACTAGTTCGAAACCTGCGAATTTGATTACTATGGAATGCAATCCGGGTCTTGGCGCTTCGTCTGGCAAATCACTTAGCGAAAAGTTTCCATCAGAGTCTGTAACAACAGAACCTAATTGCCTTGGCTCAGATAATCCACCGTTGTTGATACTACCTAATTCAGTCACTGGAACAATAAAAATATCTAGGATATAGTCGCTTATTGTAGAAAGATTATCCGAGAAAATAAACTGCCCGCTTATCTCAAAGGTATTTCTTTGGTCACGATCCCACTCTAAAGGTAGGACTGATTGATTGACGACATCAACGATTTCTGCTTGTGGGCATGAATCAAAAGGTACCCAACCCATGTCAATTTGGTTCGCTCCGGTTCCCAAACCAAGCCGAACTTCTCCCCAAGAGGTTCTATCCTGTGCTGAAACTGTATACCCATTTCCATTCCATTCACCGCCTACGTAACCTGTAACGTAACGCGCTGGAATACCTGCAAGTCTTGCCATTGTTACAAAGGCAGCGTTATAATCTTGACACTGGCCTATTTTATTTTCCAGTACGTAACTAGTGATATCCAGTGTATCGACATTTTCCAGCGGAGTATTGTATAGACTGAACGAATCTGTACCATTACCTTCCCTCAAATAATCACTTATCGCTTTTGAAATCGTATATGCATCGGTTGAAGATGAATTTGAAACTAATTGTTGTACTGTTTGATTGACAAAATATATTTCTGAATCTTCTTCATCATAATCGCTTAATGTAACTAATTCGTAATCATTAAACGGCCCAATGAAGGTATTAGCAGCTAAGGAATCAAAATCAATGTAGTATTCCTCCTGTTTCAAGAATAAAGAATCAATAGTGCCAAATCCTAATTTTAAATCACTTGTACCATCAGAACGCAAAATCTCTGACGATGGATCAGACCAAAATGTGACATTATTATAGTTGCTAGAAACCGGTATTTTACCTCGGTCGATGGTGTTGTTGAATGTTATATCCCAATCTATCGAGCCATTTGAGAATGATGAATCTGGTAAATCGGTAAAGTTGGTGAAACCAGGCACAAGGACTTCATATGGATGAGTATCCTCCAACTGCGCATAAGTGGTTCCCGTGTAGAAATCATTGGTAGTCAACCGCCATCGGTGAATCTGATTTAAGTCAACATTTCCAGTGGTATTATTTGCCCAAAATACAACTCCGTTAGCAGTTATATCATCGGTAGGGTCAAATGGGTCAAACGGAGAAGTTGCACAATTAGTAGCCCAGAATTCAATTGGACATTCATCACCGTCCGACATGCCACCACCGTCAGTATCTGGGTTAGTCCAATCAGTTCCAGTTAAATTTTCGATAGCGTCTGGAATTCCATCACCATCAAAATCTTCTGGTAGAATGTCGTCTAATGGATTGGATTGTGGATTAGTACCATCTGAATATTCAGTTCTATCATCTACACCACCACTATCGGTATCAAATAAATTCGGATCAGTTACCCATGCATCGAGACTACCATTGCCGATTCCAATCCATATCAAATCGCAGCCTGTGGTATCCTCGAAATAATTATTCAATGAATCAGAGTCGTCATCAAGAAGATTGTTACATGGTTCATTTGGGTCTGTGAAATCAAATACCTCTTCAAAATCACTTACACCGTCTGAATCTGTATCAACAAGACCCGGGTTAGAAAACCATCCATATACACCTAGTATTTCTTCCCAATCCGCTAGCCCATCTCCATCACTATCTTCATAATCGTCGTCACAGTACTGTTGAGTTGTCGATAATGTTCCTGCTGCAGTTGCCGATGTATGACAAAATGAGCCGTTTCTATTTACCACCTCATTAACTCCAACACCAGGGCCAGACGAAACACCAACTAGAGATTGACTTGAGATAGAGGCATAAGAAAACGGTAGTAACGTTCCCGAAGAGTTGTACCAACCCTCACCCCCATTAGGATTGAAGCCTGAAGAGTCCTGTAGTGTGAGTAACGATGACCCTGAATTCCAATTGGTTATCGTCGTCTCAAAATTAACAAATGAATCACATGGGTCAGTACCATGGGTGACGTTTAGTTCTTCACCGTCATTAACGCCGCCAAAGTCAGAATCAGCCACATCCCAAAGTGTACATGATAGGTTTTCTTCCCAATTTTGTAAACCGTCTTGGTCCTCATCTCCAGAATCTTCCTTTCTAGTAGGGTCTGTTTCTCCTGGGTCAACAACCCCGTTGCTGTTATTGTCTTCCTCACCATCATCAAACGCGTCATCATCTGTATTGTTATCTCTAGGGTCGCTTGCTTGAGCAGGGTTTCCATACAACCCATTTACTTCAACTCCGTCGGGAATACCATCATTATCGGTATCAGATGCTGTTGGGTCTGTTAGCAAAATCAATGCTTCATATGAATCGTTCAATCCATCATTATCACTGTCTGCTCTTTGTGGATTTGTTGAAGTAATACCGTCAACTTCAGCAGTGTAAGTAGCACATCCGCCTGGACCTATGCCTGTTACTGGATCACATGGAGATGTAGTTTCCGTAAAAGCACCATTTGGTCCATTTCTAAAACATGGCACTGAGCCGCACATAGTATTCCATGTTGGATTGACATATTCTAATAAATTGTTTAGGCCATCACCATCAGGGTCTCCATTTGGACCATCTGCATTAGATGGAGATGTAGCATTAAGGCCATTCGCAGCTTCCCAACCATCTGGCATACCATCGCCGTCAGTATCCCAACCAGATACATCCTCATCGATTAGTCCGTCACCATCATCATCATCTGAGAAACAATCTGCATCTCCATCACCATCAGGGTCGGCTGAATCTACCAAACCATCTTGATCATCATCAAATCCGTTGGCACAAACGTTACCAACTGGATCTTCATCACACAGTATTGTATTACCAGAACCATCTGAGCCTGCATCGCCACACAATGGGCGTAGATACTGCAATGAATCCTCTTCATTCCAATCATTTACTGGAACCGTACCATTCCACCAAATACCATTATCAAGCATATTTGGAGTTGAAGGGTTGTCCCATCCAGATGGCATGAGGTAGGTGTATTCCTGTAAATTCGACATTCCATCACCATCAGGGTCGCCGACCGCACCATCATCATTGGCGCTTGAAAGAGGGTTCAGCCCATACTTCCATTCCCAACCATCGGGTAAACCATCATTATCGGTGTCAGGATCGTTAGGAAATGAATTAATTAGATACTCTAAACCATAAGTCAAACCATCGCCATCTTGGTCAGTATTGGTAGCACTTGCATCTATTGCAAAAAATTGGATTGAGGCCATTGATGAAAGTAGCATCAACAAAATTAACGAAATTGATTTCATCGCATCCTTGTGCTTCACAATTTGCAATTTTGCCGCCGGCTGAGTGACTATTGAACGCTTTCGCATGATACCAACATGCTACGGCTGTTTTTATGATTGATAAGGCAAATGGTACGATGTTCATACAATGTATCGAAATCAATCAAAGATTTGTTTCTCAAATCTCATCTAATGCATCGAGTAATTCGATATCATCGCCATCCTCAGTCACCGGTTCAGGGATCTCAAATTCGATTTCATCGGACTCTTCTAATTTGCTTTGCAACTCCTCAGGTAACTGAGTTATGTTAGCCACGGATGAATCGTATCGTCCTCGTCGATAAATGGCGAACATGAACAACAAAACCAAACCTGCACCCAAGGCTAATGTTTGAGGCTCAGGATCGTATACTTCGTTGATTAAACAAGCAAACCCAGTACATTCGGTCTTGAAATTAAATTTAGATAATTGAGTGTAACTTGAATTATAGGGCACCTCATCATCCATAGGTGTTACTCGGAGAACGAATTCTACATCTGAACCATCTTTAAGATTGTCAGGAGCGGTCAGTTCAACAAAGAAATCTTTACTGGTATATGCGGGCAAGGTTACTAGTAAGAATCCACCACCATCTTGCGAAGACAATGCGGCAATTTGGCCATCCCAACCAGTTGGTTCCTCTAATTCAATTACTACATCAAGAGGGACGTTATTATCATTAGCAATACGGAATTCTATATTTTTGGTTTCCTCGGATGTGAATCTAGTATATTCACTCTTTTGAGTAATAGGCAAGCGACCTGGCTGGACATCTTCTTCAACTCTAACCACGATTGGCAAGTCAAAGTATCGTGCTTCACTAGATTCAACACCTTCTTCTGAAACTCTAAGGTAAATTGTTTGATTGCCTGCAGCAACATTCTCTGGAAGTTCAATTGTTAAATCGATGTCAGCATAGGTGTCTGGTGCAAGGTTAACGACAATTATTTCATTACCAGAAGTATCTGTGATGGAGTAGTCCCAAGTTGTGTAACCCATGTCAGCATCAATGTTTCTGGAGAGATCTTTTGGATTGACAATTCGCCATGTCGTCTCACCAGGAATATCGCTGGTGTCTGTAACTCTTACTGTGTAGTCAACAGTATTGCCCGGAGCAATTGGACCGACACTACCTAAAGTGCCACCATCACTATCCGAGATAACCTCTGCTAGAATCCCAAATGTTCGATGTACAGTAAAACTGCTATCAGTTTGTAGTTCAGAATCGCCTTCACTGGTGATTTGCAATGACACTAAGCCAATATCTTGGGAGTCTCTTTCCAATGGAGGATAGACTTCCATCCTGACAGTTAAGATGTCATGTGACCCTATATCTGGGGTTACTGAGTTGATTCCTTCCTCGGACAACTCCATGCCTGTATCATTATCAAAGAACTTGTATTGCCAAGATGTTGGCATTGCATTGACTCTAATAAAGAAGGTATCTGTATCAAATCCTGAGTTGAAGATGTCAATGAAAAAGTCTCCAATTTCGTCAGAATCGACGTAATGCGATAACATTTCATCATAAAATTCTGGCCTAGTTGAATCTGAAATCTGTATTTGATGCTCTTCATCTTCGTAAATAGAAATTCTTGGAGGTGCAAAAACTCCAACTTCTTCGATATTGAGAACAATCTCCACTACGGTAACTTCAGTTGTTGTCCCATCAATATCGGCAAATGCTCTAGCTTCGACTTCTAATTTGTCTGGTGCGGTAGATAGGTCACCATCTGGCACATCAATCTGCAAAATTGGTCTAGCAGATGTACCGCCACCTTGTAGAGAGTAGCCTTGTGGTTTATCCCAAATCGGGTCAGACCAAGTGGATGGCAATGAACGGGACAAGTCGAATACAACTTCTAAGTCAGAGGATGTTGAGCCGGTGTGTTCGACTAAAAATTCTATACTGGTAGTTTGACCAGGGGCAATTAGAATAGTGTCTGGTTGATTGGTTGGCAGTGAAAGGTAAATTCCGTGTTCCAAAAATTCCAGTCCTTGGTGTTCAAACAATACAGTATGTCCTTGAATATCTTTTATTTCAAGAGTGACTTCGTAGTCACCAGGTTCGATACCTTGATTGAACGTGTAGGTGAAATTACCGACTAGACCATTGTTATCTAAGGTTAAATCATCGTCTTCGAATTCTTCGTTGAAAACAACAGTTGCCCCTTCATTGGTACTCATTATCAGGTTGACACTTTCGATGTCATCTCTGCCAAATGCGTCTTTGACCTGAATAGTAAATTGCATTTCTCTAAATTCTTGTCGATGGTTAGGATACCACTCGAGTACTTCACTATCAGTCCATCCAGAACCTGGCATGTGAACCTTTACTGCGGATTGTGAAAGCGCATTAGCCTTGACTTCCAGTTTGGAAAAACTGTTGGTTGAATCTATATCGCCAAATTGGACCATAACATCACAATTACCGCTATCTCCGCCAATGCCGCCACCTTGACATCCGTCTATAGTAGCATCAATTTCCACACCAAGTTTCTTACCATTCTCAACGGTAAATCCTGCTTCAGCAATTTCGAAATTAACCACGTTTACTGCATAGGTGCAGGAGCCACCGCCAATTCCACCAAATCCGCCACCACCACTACATGGGTCGTCTAATTCAACAACTTCTTGTTCGATTGTGGTGCTTCCAGAAACCAGCTTGAAAGTTATGTCAGCGGTAGCGCCATCATTACCTTCAAACTTGACATACATGCTTAGTTCAATGTAATTATTTGCTCCTTCGCCGTATACCTGCAAATCGCTAATCATCTCATCTGTGTAGAATTCTACAGTCGAAAGAACACTCATTTCCTCAGAAGAACCCTCTGGCTCCATTGTTGAAATTGAGCCATCTCCACCAGACTCTGAGGTTGGTGAATCGATGTATAGATCATATGACTCGTTTGATGAGCTGGAGAAGAAGTTTGAGTTTTCCTTTAGTTCAAGGCTGACATCACTAGTTGAACTACCAAATAGCGGAGTAAGTGATGCAAGCAACAGAAGCACAATAGTTGAGGAAATAAGCCGGGCGCCGGCGTTGTTTTCATCGCGTTTCATGGTGTTCACGGACTCCGCTGGTAATAGGACGGTTAAACGGTTTTGGGTTGATGTTTCAAATTATTCAAGTTTTACAGTGGTTAGAATGTTGCTTATTTTGAACATTTTAATCAAACTTAACGCAGTTTCAGTCATGTGTTTTGGAATTTAATGCAGGGAGTGGGATACGAACCCACGAACCCATATGGGACCGGATCTTAAGCCCGGCGCCTTTGACCACCTCAGCCATCCCTGCAGGAGGCCCTAGGAGAGGCATCATTTGAATTAAACGCCTATTCGACGATGGTCCAGCCACCATCAACATTGATTATTTGCCCAGATAAATGATCTGATTCTAATAAGAATTTCACTGAATTAGCAATATCTATTGGTTTGCCTGAACGACCCATAGGGACTTTTTCTAGTACTGAGGCAAAATTTTCAGCCTCCCAATCAGCTGAGATAATAGCCCCTGGTGCTACGCAATTTACTCTAATCTTGTCTCTTAAGTCGCCAGCCAAATTAATCATTAGTTGCCTTAATGCAGATTTGCTAGAAGTGTAATGTGAAAGTCCTTCCCATGCTCTTCCTTGTGAGGTATCTATGATACTTACAATGCTCCCATTAGAGTTAGTTAATTCTTGAATTAATTGCTTGGTCAAGATGAATGGTACTTCCAAGTGAATTCTAAAATTCGTCCGCATTACTTCAAGAGTCAAATCTTCGAAATCAATTGGCGTGTAAATTGAAGCGTTATTTATAAGGCCAAACAGCCCACCTGATTGTTTTACCATTGAGTTACTTTTGACAGCAGCTATCATTGAATTTAACTCTTCATCACTGGTCAAATCTGCAACAATTACTTCGCCGCAAGGTTCACATTTATTCTCGGTGCTATGGGTTTGAATCAACTCTTCAGCTAGTCCTTTAGAATTCCTTACGTGAATCAAAACATAATACCCAGATTCCATGAGTAGTTTAGAGGTTGCTCCACCGATTCTACGCCCGCCACCTGTAATCAATACCACTGGCTTGGACATAGACAACCGTGGAGCACATCAGTCAATAAATCTCGTATCCTCTCAAAGATAGTTATGATAAGGCAACTAATACACCTTTTAGACTAGTATATGGTCGGCTTAAATGAAGGGGATTACTATGGCATCTAGACATCTCCCCATGGCGACTACAGAAACGGCCAAAAAACCGCAAAAGCGGTTGCCAAGTTGGTTTAGGACAAGGTTGCCGACTGGACAACAGCAAAGGTCTTTTAATGAGACAAAAGCCTCTGTTAAAGACAACAAATTGCACACGGTTTGTGAGGAAGCAAGATGTCCAAATATCCATGAATGCTGGTCTAGCGGTGATGCAACGTTCATGATTGCTGGGCAAGAATGCACTAGAGGGTGTAGGTTCTGTGCGGTTGGCACGATTAAAACACCCCCTCCACTAGACCCAGAAGAGCCAAAGAATCTTGCTGATGCTGCAGAATCAATGAACCTCAAGCACCTAGTAGTTACTGTGGTTAATCGTGATGATTTACCTGATAGCGGGGCAGGTCATTACAAATCTTGCATTGAAGAAGTCAGTAAAAGGTTGCCAGAATTGACTCTCGAATTATTATGTTCAGATCTTGCTGGAAGTTTAGCAGACCTAGAATTATTATTAGAAAATAGCCCATTGGATGTATTCGCTCATAATGTCGAATGTGTACCAAGATTGGACCGCTATGTCAGAGACGCTAGGGCTTCATTTAATCAGTCTATAGAAATTTTAAAGCATGCAAAAATAATACGTCCTGACATAATTACTAAGACTTCCTTGATGGTTGGTTTGGGCGAAACTGATGAGGAGATCTCAGAGACTTTGACATTAATCAAAGAGGCTAATGTCGACTTAGTCACAATAGGACAATACCTAGCACCATCTGAAAAGCACCTCAAAATAGACCGCTTCCCCGAACCAGAAATGTATGACGTTTGGGCTCAAGAAGCAATAGCATTAGGTTTCCACGGCGTGGCATCAGGACCATTAGTGAGGTCTTCATACAAGGCGGGTTTGCTGTATAGAAAAACTCGTGACCCACTCAATCAAGAAAACCTACCTGGTGCTTATGTGTTGGTCAAACAGAATGATCGCCCTAACCGACATACCTTAAAGCCAATTCTGCATGAGGTGGAACAATGACCGGTAGAAAGACTGCGGTAACAACTCCGTACACAATTGGAGTACCTCCATTCAGACCCGGCGAGAAGGCAGATTTTGGTGGTAAATTCAAAGAGCAGCCTGAAGATTTACCTCGCCCCGACCCGGCAAAATCAACCGCTCAAGATACCACTGCCCATGCATCTGGACTTGTCAGAGTACTAACTGATGAGCATGAAGCAAAGGG
>JAKMFF010000100.1 GCA_022425585.1 Candidatus Poseidoniaceae archaeon | reverse complement strand
GAGCTGGCGGGAGCCATTGATGGCCGACTCGATAATTAAGTTCTATTTTAGGTCGTAGTGACACAGTAGGATTCTCACTTCCAGCAAATTCGAAGTTACCATCAATCAAACCACCAGTAGCAAATATGATTTCGGGTTGTAGTAGAATACTTAGTTCTGGAGAACCAGATTCCACCAGCATCTGTAACATGTGGGTTATATCCCATTGGTGTTGTCCAAGACCAGTTACTTGCGTAAGTGATTCAGGTATATCGCTGTCTCCACCTCTAAGGGCACCAGGGTTTATCCAAGGATTCCCAATAGAGGAATTGACGAAAGTAGAATTTTCATCCCAATATGTAAGCAATCTTGATGCCGAAATGTCCACTGCTCCAAAACCACCTACCGCAGTTAACACCAATGTTGCATTCAATACTTGGAAGTCTGCTAATTGCGGTAATAGGGATAGATTAAATGACACAATAGCGCTGGAAGTCGAGGTATTTGTGTTCAAAATTGAACTATTACCAATGAACAAACTGTCTCCGGTATTTGGCGAATTAGGATTGCCTTGATCAAGATAAATATCTGAAGTCAGTTCAGGAAGATTAAGCTCTTCTAGAAGAGAGCCATCCTGAATCGTTAATGACGCATCTGTTGAAGACAATTCTTGACCTACTGAACTAGGAATATAGTAGGATGAGATATTGCTTGGAATACCAATCATATCACTTTCTACTGGTTGTACATACCACTCAATAAAGTTAGCATGAGAAATGTCAACTGGTGGTGTGAAAATGTGGTTAGCTAAATCAAAATATTCAGGATTGGTTCTAGAATCAAACATCAGTTGACCTGCCATGTCATTTGTCGAGTTAAGAATAATGAAGACCCTCCAGTTGTCTGGATTCGATACGGAATTAGCCGGCATAGACCAAGAAAAACTTGGCCTCAAACTTGGCAGTAGAGCATGAGAGGTTTCGTTAAAGTAAATGTCTCCAGGAACCGGTGAAATGATCACTGGTAGATCGGCAGGAGGAGTGACTGCACCTCGCTGCCAAGTGAAATTAATAGTAGGCCTGTCTTGGGTTGAGTCCGATGATAGATAATAGACAATATCTCCAGGTTGTGCTGACTCTGCATACAGGGCAACGGAGATGTGGTTACTTCCAGATTGAAGTGCTTGCTGAGCAAGGTATGTCAGGTTAAAACTCATCCAACCATTAACAGATGACTGGATGTCAATTGGAGCACCTATATCCAAGCCAATTCCTCGGCCAGCAGTTTGACTCCAATTACCAGTATCATTGTATTGCAAACCATTGGCATCGAGAGTCCAAGGTACCAAAACTTCCCGCAACGCGATATCTAGTCCTGGTGTAGAAAAAGATTCACTATACAAGTCGAGAGTTGCGGATGTCAATCGTGCATTAGTGGGATTTAGATTGTAATCTATTGGTATTTTTATTAACGCCATACTATCGGTAGCGCTGTTTGTAGTACCGACTCTTAGAATGTTTGACGAGGATGGATTGTTTTGCAATAATCCCGTTTCAACATCCATATCTACGAAATATGGAACCTGTAGGTCTTCAATAACCGATGAATTTGAGTATGAAGTGGTAATAATATCATTGCTTAATATATTAGAATCTAAATCTGCCAGATGGAACCTGAATTCAGGAGACCAGTCTCCAAGTTGATATGTTTGGGTCAATCCTCGAACCTTCCAGTACCATGTTTTACCAATATCTAGGCTACTTTGTAATTGATATGTGGAATTAGTTACATCAAAACCCACATCGTTCCATGATTCTACAGATATTTTGTCGTTTGACGAAAACGATGCATCAGTATCGATCTCTACAGCCCATCCCGAGATTGGAGGATTAGCACTTACAGTCCAGTTAAGCTCAGGAATAGTATTAGGTTCAAGTAAAAATGAATCATTGTATAACCACTGACCATCAAATGGAGATAATGCTACAGGAGTTGAAGGAATTTGATTAGAACCTTCCACATAGATGATGTCCAAAGTTGGCATGCTTGATATGGGTGAGTACTTAGAGCCAAACACTACATTTGAGTTGCTGTAACCCGGCATTATTTCAAGCATTAAATCCAATGGTTGTGAGTTTCTAATTCTCGATTGCACTTCAGAAGTAATATTGTAGGTTACTTGTCCAGTTGAAGTTATTTGTTGTTTGTCAAGTAGGTTTGTTCGGTCTAGTTGACTGGATGCTCCCGGTGAATTCCAAGCATTGGTGGCATCGTATTGATTCCAAGTTACTTCAGCAGCAACCCAATCAGAGTTATTCAATGCCCATAACCCTACTTCTGGGTTGCTTGTATGGGATGTTGTAACCAATGCCAGTTCTGATGAAATAACAGCAAGACCGCTTGGCAACACATAATTATCCAAGCTAATTCCAAAAATAGTTTTACTAACACCCTGAGAAGGATTGTCGTTAACATAGAGATATGGATAACCGTATGAGCTTGTGTCCGGGAATGCACTGCTTATCACGGAATAATCAAAATCTGGAATGTTACTCAAATCGGGTTCATCCGCCGGAGATATAGTCAATTTATGTTGATCTCCGCCTAACCAACTAGAAACAAGGTTGCTAACAAAGAAAGATGATTCATCCCACTCACTAGTAAGTGAATCATTGTCAAAATTTAACATTCTCCAGTAATACTGCTTACCGATTTCTAAGTGTTCTTGGGCAGATAACTGATATGCTCCGGTGCCTAATGAATTAGTTTGTGTAGTTCGTTCATCGATTGAAACAATCACGTTTTTGAAATAAGAATCTGTGGAGATCTCCAAAACACAACCGGAAAATTGCGAGGCACTATTATTCCATTGCATATTTGGCATTGTGTCTCCAGAAAGATTTCCACCGGTAATGTTCCATGTTGCTTGGTTATTTATTGGAAACACTAGTTCTGGCTGCACAACGGATGCGTTATTTGCCCATCGATAAGTTATTTCGATTGATGGAGAGTTCGTAACTGTAGATTCTGTTGAATGGAAGGTTATTTCGGCTAATTGGGAATTTGTCAACTCCGAGGTTGGCTCTCCAAGAAGCACGAGGTTTAGGGGATTATTTTGAGAATGGGATAGGCTTCTTTGCATTGGGTAGGAAATATCGAAATCGAACTCTGGTTGAGTTTGATCTGATAACACGCTGTGATCTACTGAAGTTGATACATCTGCAATACCTCCTGAAGTCCAAGTTTGACCGGTAGTAGGTGAGGACATTGTGGCTTGTCCTTCAGTCCAACTATTGGCAGTTGTGTGCACTGAAATTTGTTGCTGATATTGATTGTTGGTACTTCTTACCAAGTTAATCTCACCGTTAATTATCGACGAGTTGGAATGTAAACCAAGCAAATGCGAATTAACTCTGACGTGAGAGAATGATTTTGTATCACTGCCTAAAGTTGAAAGTTTTAACAATTGACTTGCTCCTTGGGGTGTTGTTTGTTGATTTTCTACATAAGTATCTTCAATTAATTTCAAGTCACCTAATGTAAAATTGTCATTGTTTAAACTAATTGTCGCAGTTCCATCTAAGTTGTCAGTCACACTGAATGATGGAAGTAAAAAGTCACCAAACGACCAACTACCAGCCATTGAGGTGTTATCATAAGCCCGATAACGGTAATGTATCTTATTTCCTTCAGTTAGAGAGTCAGTGCTCGGCACGGTAAATTCACCTGTGTTTCCAGCGGTAGTAAATGGATTATTCATCGAAGAAAAATGCCATTCACCATCATTGTAGTTTCTAAAATCATTGGATAGTGAAAATTGAAATTCTAAGTCATTACCAACCATCGAATTGTACGAGAAGGTCGGGGTAGTATCTGGTGCGAGGATAAAATCTTGAGTCATTAAAGCCTGACCATCATTAGCAAAATCAGCAACTGCTGAGCCACCACCACCTAAACTATTTCCAGACATGACTTCCAATTCCAAAATTGGATGGAAAGATTGTGTTTGGTTTCCTTGACCTGCACAGGTGTAATGCCCACCTACCCCGGATAATAAAAAGTCGAAATTAGAATTTTGATTTAACAGGTCATTTTGAACAATATTAGTTACATTGAATACGGCCTCATACTGATTATTACCAATTGGAGAAATATCTGCCTTTAGTTCCCAATGAGTTCTATCCAACAGACTTTTGGCACCAGGAAGTGTCCAAGCAATGCTATTGTCAATACTGTTCCAAGTCACTTCACTATCCGTATACGCCGATTTTATTCCAGCGGAAAACAACATCGGTTCAATATTCATGTCGAGTGATGATAATTTTTCACAAACAAGTGTTAAGTTTGCGTGAATAATTGACTCTGATGCACCTTGTAATGTGTTAGAGAATTTCAGAATACTTCGGTTCTCTTGAGAATTGGATTCTCCGACATAAATATTATTTGAATTCTCAAAATTAGTATTTGAATCAACTTCAGAAATATATGAATCCATTATTTGAGAAGGTTGCTGTGTTGAGATTGTGTTAGAAATATCTCGACTTTCAAGTTCAGTTTTTGAATCCTCATCATAAATTACTAGTTCTGCAAAAATGAACATAAAAACTAGTAAAATCGCGGTTACGGCTCGCCGTTTTTCGGTCGCGTAAAGC
>JAKMFF010000206.1 GCA_022425585.1 Candidatus Poseidoniaceae archaeon | reverse complement strand
GTACATTTGAGAACATAGCGTTAGTATTAGGTGATGATATCGCTACACTGCAAGAACATTATGCTGAACTAATACCCAACAAATCTCAGCGTATGGCGTTCGAAAGAGCGCATAAGATGGCGACTGCAGTTTCATCGGAAGGAACGGCTCAACCGGATTTCTTACTGAGGCGTAGGGGTTCAAACTCTAACTGGGCGATGCCTCTTAGTAACGCATTCGCAGGGTTCAGACTCGAGGATAATGGTGGACACTGGGGGATTTGAACCCCCGGCCTTCTGGTTGCAAACCAGACGCTCTTCCAACTGAGCTAAGCGCCCTCAAGTTGTGCGGAGGGTCTTCACCTTTTGATTGTTATCAATTGAATAATTACTCTACACGGTCAATTGTTGCATCACGGTCAGGTCCTACCCCAACCGAGGAACAAGGAACGCCGACAATTGCCTCAATACGCTTGATGTATTGTTGGGCAGCAGTGGGGAGAATAGAAAATCCTAACTTTTCATCATTAGCTTTCTTAGCAATTCCTAGCCACTCAATCAAGGTCTGTGATGGGAAACCTGGCATGGTGACATAAACCGGTTTACATCTAGCAAGCGCTGTTGCACTGGCTGGCATCTCAAGAATTTCTTTGCCGTCAAGTTCGTAGGCCACACAAATGTTTAGTTCATCTAATCCACCAAGTACGTCTAATTTTGTTAAAGCAAGTCCAGTGAAACCATTGATACGATTTGCATGCCGCATAACTACAGCATCAAACCATCCACATCGACGCTTACGGCCAGTAGTGGTACCAAATTCATGGCCTACTGTACCCAAGTGGTCACCCACTTCGTCCAGTAATTCTGTGGGCATTGCACCATTACCAACTCTAGTGATGTATGCCTTAGTTATGCCAATTACTTCATCAATATGACCCGGATGAATACCTGCACCATGTGAGGCATTACCTCTTGAGGTGACTGAAGATGTGACATATGGGAAAGTCCCTTGATCAATATCGAGTAAGCAACCTTGAGCACCTTCCAGAATAACATGTTCATCCATCTTCAATGCATTATCAATCATTAATCCAGTATTGTTTATACAGCTGGAGTAATTATTCCAAATCCAGTTGACATCGCTTTTTAGGCCGTCTTTAGTAATTCTATCTTGACATCCAGCAGCGCTCAATGAAGCGTTCATTCGCTCAACGGTTGATTCATACCATTTGTCATCATCTTTGACTTCCTCGACATCGCCAAATCTAAGGCCTATGCGGTTTATTTTATCTGCATAAGATGGTCCAATACCTCGGCCTGTCGTGCCAATTTTCTTATCTAAGCCGTCTAAATATCGGTGGAAAGGCAAAATTATGTGGGCTCTTTCACTGACAAACAATCTGTCGCCACGTGGGTCCTCTCCACTAGATTCTTGCCAATTTTTTAATTCCGTATCAAGTACCCACGGGTCGATGACCATTCCATCACCAAGAACCAGATTACACTCTTTTCTAGTAATCCCTGATGGCAAGAGATGAAATTTCAATATTTGATCGCCAAGTACTACAGTATGCCCAGCATTATTACCGCCTTGGAATCTAGCAACCCAAGTGGCCTGTTCTGCAATCCTATCGACTAATTTCCCTTTGCCTTCATCGCCCCACTGGGCACCTAAAACTACTGTGGCTGGCATGTCTGTCAATCTAACCCTTACGCGTACCGTCTTTGAACTATACCATTGTCAATATAGTTCTCAATACAGGGTACAACAACTAAATTGTCGTCAAACAACAGTTTATATTCAAACTAACTTACCTCCAAACATATTAGTGTATACTAACGGGGTTATAGTGAGACTGTCAATGATAATAACAACAACAGCAGGACATCAAGTTTAAATAACACGTAAAAGCATTAGTTAACAAGGAGTTGAGTAGATGACAAATTATGATACTGATTCGAGTAATCGAGATTCAAATAGCAGACCTGCGCGTGAATACGGACTGGTTGACCCAAGTAGACGAGTGCTGGATGGGCATACCAAACCCTGCGAGGAATGTGGCGCAGTTGACTGGCAACTCGATGATTCGAGAGGCGAAATTGTTTGCAACTCATGCGGGCTAGTTGTTGAAGAAAATGTCATTGACCCCGGAGCAGAATGGACCAACCGTGACAAATCAGAGGACCGGTCAAGAGTTGGACAACCACTGACCTACACATTAGCAGACAAAGGCCTGAACACCAGTATTGACGTTAGAGATTTGAACACTGGCTCAGCGGGACGACACGGTATTAGCTCACAAGCACGCAGAGAGTGGCGCAGAAGACGAGTAATTGACGAGAGATCCAAAACTCGCAAAAGTCGGGAACGTAATCTAGTGAAAGCCAACCAAATGATACGTGATAGGTCTGACTTACCAAAATCACTGCAGGAAGAAACCGCTAGACTGTACCGAAGACTCAGTGGCGAAGGTTTCGTAACAGGAAGATCCATCGCTGGTGTCGCCGCTGCTTGTACATACTTAGTAGCCAGAGAAGAAAATTTACCAAGACAAATACCTGAGATTTCAGAGAGTTATAACATCACTGAAAAAGAACTTTCAAGACTAATTAGACAAGTATCAAGGAAATTAAATCTTCACAAGATTACATCCCCAAATGAGTACTTTGATAAATTTATTTCTGACTTGCAGTTACCACCAAATATCTTTACCCAAGTAAACCACCTGTGGTCAAAGATACAGCCGCACGAAGACATTTGGCAAGGTAAGAAACCGATGGGTGTCGCTGCTGCATTGATTTACAAAGCCGCTTCCGAGTCTGGTACTTCAAGAACTCAATCAGACATCTGTAAAGTTGCTAATGTATCAGAAGTAACTCTACGAGGCTTGCTACGAATATTTGATGGATTACTATCGCAACTTGGTGAAGCATCCAAGCAATGAGACCCTAAAATTCAAGAAGCACTCTCAACTGGGTGGCATATGGGTTTCAAGGCAAAAGCCAGAAAACATCGAAAAGACGACGGCTCTGATAAGAAAGACCAGAAAAAAAGCCGTGATCAAGGTGAACTGGCTTGTGGGATAAATTCCTGCGGAAAGTTTGCCGACAAGTCGTTAGGTGGCAGATCACTATCACTAGACAACGCTATTGACATGTGGGGACAAGGTAAATTTACTGCAGCAAAAGGCCGCGTGAGAGTCTGCAAATCCTGTTATCGTGCTTGGAAAAAGGAAAATAAGAACGAAGACGCTTACTGATTTCACTTTCACTTCTACCCTCGGGGTGTGAGAAAAGAAACTGTACCCCCGGCTATCATTAACAAAGTATGTCAAGTGGAATAGTAGTACGCAGCATAATCTTGTCTGCAGGTTATGTTGTTGCATTAGATGATGGAATGATTAGCTGGCGACCAAACTTTGGTCGAAGAACGAATTACCGAATGCAATACCCAGCATCGGTTCTTTTGGGAATGAAAGGCCCAACAGGGGATTGTGAATCAATAGTTGTTGGTGATGTTAAAGGTAATGTGATTCGTTTAAGTCTACCTCGCCTAGAACTGCTAGATGCCTATGAAACTTCTACAACCGTGGTAAGATCGCTGTGCCGAGTAAGTTCAACTTCTGATAAAATATTAGTTGGTAACGAAACTGGGGATGTATGGTTAGTCGGAAGAGATGTGCCAAATGAAGTCGTCATGTTGTTCAAGCATGAAGATAGCATCACAAGCATAAGAACAATCGATAATCAAATCATCATTCAAAGTGGTTGGTCTAAATTTACCTATGATTGGGAGGGGCTGATAATATCAAATACCAACAAAAATGATATCTTTGAAGATAAAATCAAACAAAGAAGTAATCGAAGGTCAAGATTATTAGAAATGAAGTCAGAACGTTATACTCACGGCAATATACTGGATATGCCGATAATTAGTTGACATCTTCACGCTCACTTAACGGCCAAGGCGGGTGAGGTGTCAGCCAAATCGCGGTCTGTGCGGGTCTAGCCCAAGACTTTGGGGATTGACCGTCATTATTTACACATTGTTCAAAAAATTCAATGTGCCGTTCAAGCACTTCTTTGATGTGAGCAACTCCCCTTATCGCGGGTCCTTGCAATGGAATAAGCGTGTCCAAGTTCAGTTTGTTAATGTTCATCAAACTCTCAATCACGTCTGGGAGACAACCTGTTGGTAAATCCCATCGAGTTGGCCTGTCTGCTCTAGGAATAATTGGTCCAGCCACTAGTAGATCTTTTTCTTTGACGTAATATCCAAGGCCATCCGAACTATGGCCCGGCAAAGAAATTACACTAATTTGGCCGTCACCTAGCGGAAATATGTCTTTATCTGTCACTGATTCGGTATCAGTTATCGGCATATCTGAATCAAAACGATTAGCCCATGTTGTGAAAAAATCTCCTTTTGCAAGTGATGATTGCCCTTCGGGGTGAATATGAATATTACAAGAAGCAAACTCTCCTGCAATATGAGCCGCACCACCTGTGCACGGATATCTCCTTGAAGTGAGTAATACCCTGTCCAAAGACTGGTTGCCAATTATACCTTTAATTCGCTCAACTTGCAGAGTTTGGTACCATGAAGTACCTGCATCGATTAGTATATTTCCTAATGTACCCAATGCTAAAACTACGTTCGAATCGTGATGGATGCCGGGAAGACGCACAATTCGCATATCTACTGCTTGTGAAATAAGTGCTTCAATGTACTGCTACTAGTTAAACCACTGCAGAGTGGTTTGGTGGTGATTAAATAGGGGAAGTTGGTGGATTGGCCATGGCACGATTCCCAGAAGCAGAAGCAAGAATGCTTCGCCGCAAAATTTGCATGAAGTGTAATGCAAGACTTGCTTGGCGTGCAACAAGTTGCAGAAAGTGCAACTATAAGGGACTAAGGCCCAAGAACATCGAGCGTAAAGGTGCTTGATTTCTCGCTTAAAATCAAATACCTACAGTATGTAGTATTAGAGCCGTTATATCCCCCAGCAAAGCCATTGGTATTATTACGGGGAATAAAAACACTAACAATGGTAGTTTGTAACTTACCCAAACATATTCGATATCGTGTTGTTTGAGTTCATTTATTGATTTAGCCAGCTCATCTTCAGTTGGTGTTCTGCGCGGCGCTCTAGTTTTGTGATAGGGTTTGATATTTCCATCAGGCATTTCCACTAGTGAGGTTAGCAGCCAAACATGTCGCTTTGCTACTAGATCAATTGGCATTATTGTTGAATGCCAAAACATCCGTATATCGCCTAGCCTCCTTACATTACCTTGATACAAATTCTTCACCATTAAAATAAATGGAATCAGCAAGAAACTGACTCCACCCCACATCAATAGAGAGATTGCTGGAGGAAGCGATAAGATTAGTTCATCACCATAATCCATCATTACCGGCATAGTTGACCAGTTTGGAATCAGTATGGCAACCCACATCAATGCTTTAGCATCCGCTCCACCGTGAATCATCCGCAACCTCCAACCTAAATCAATTGCAAAAATAACCAACAGACCAGATAATGTTGACCAGTATAACGCAGCCATTCCAACAGCATCTCCTAAAATAACATCCAGTATGTCAACATCACCATATTTACTGAAGCCAATTACTACTCCAATTAGACTAACTAAATACCAAATAGCAACCGTAAGATCTAATTTATTCCCAGACCTAATATCCTTGAAGGTAGGTCTGCCAATTATGGCGACTGAAGCATAGGCTACGACTGCTGAGGCTGTCAAATAGATGGTCCAATCTGCTTCTCGAGCGATTAATTCCAAACACCATAGAAAAATTGCTGGCTTGACCCAAACCATCCAATGTTCATTTTTTACCCGCCTAGTTTTGTGGTCCATCCAGGCAGCCCAACCCATTCCAAGCAGCAAGACACACACTCTGCTCCAACCTAGAACCTGTTCAGAGGTTAGTGCCATGTCATAGCCATGTCGCCAGTGAATTTAAAGGCGGCCTACTAGGTGGACTAACTGGTCAGCGTTGAGGGTTTATGATGGATATAGAAACAAGGCTTCAGCAAGTAGCGACTGTTATCAACCAAATTGATGACCCTAAAGTCCCAAGAAACATACGCAGGCAAGCCAAAGAAGCATGCGAACAATGGCTGCTAAATAAGGCCAAGAAATTGGATGTACGTATTGCAATGTCCCAATCAAAACTTGAGGAATTGTATGAAGACCCAAATATCCCACCAGAATTTGGAACATTGATTTTAATGATTAACACTGAGTTAGAGAAAATCCTAACAGAAGTTCTATGATTCTTCTAAAATATCGTCTGAAATTACTTTGATTCGCATAGATAAAAACGCGGCAAATAACATTACTATACCACATAGATGAAATGACGTATGGTAATCAAGGGGCCAATCTTTTGAAACGGTAAATGTCCAAACGATACCACCAGTCAATGGTCCTAAAATACGGGCGAATGAACTAACTGATTCTTGTGCCCCCATCACGACTCCTAAATTGATACCCTCTCGTTTGGCTGTAGTAGTAAGTAATGAGGATGACGTGGGCTGGAATATTCCATTACCTATTGCGATTAATATCACTACCACGAATAATTGAGCAAGTGCCCAATCAGCTTGGGTATACGGTACTAAAACCAGGCCCAAACCAGTAATCAGACATGAGATTGGCAGTAATTTTTCAGGACCAAATCTTCGTGATAATGGACCGATTAATACGCCTTGGGTAACAATACCTGCGATGCCAATTATTGCAAAAATCCGACCATTTTGGGCTTCATTATACCCAAGTCCACCCGAGCTAATATCCATTCCAGTATACAAAATAAATACAGCATGCATAATTGTAAATCCAAAAATAAACAACATAGTGACCCAAATGATTAGTGATATCGAACCGGTCTTAAGCATAGATATGGATTGCGAAATAGATTTCCCAATTCTAGCATTCCAACCCAAACCATCACTCTTAGCCCGTTTTGACTTAGGCAATGATTCTGGTAATTTCCAATAGGCGAATATCAAAGAGAACATCGATAGAGCACCCGCTACTAAACAAGGTAATAGATATGGATATGTTTCAAATATAGTTGATTCGAAATAATCCCATCTTGCCGCAGGATTTGATAACTCACCTCCAATGAATGGCCCGATGGTAAATCCAAGCCCAAATGCAGCGCCTATAATTCCCATTCTAGTAGTCATCTGGGCTGGACTGCTAACATCTCCTATGTACGCTCTGGCAACCGCTAGGTTACCGTTAAAGACACCAGCAAGAAATCTTGCCACTAACGCTATCAGAAGGGTGTTTGCCAATCCAAACATAGCAAAGAACACTGTATTTCCGATTAAACCAATCATCAATACTGGACGACGACCTATACGGTCTGATACTGAGCCCCAAAATGGTGAAAACAAGAATTGTGCTGCAGAGTAGGATGTCATTAACAATCCAACCCATAGCCCAACTTCAGTAATGCCTTCAGACGCAGCTAAATCTTCCACTAAGTAGGTTAGAAATGGGATGACTATCCCAAATCCAATCATGTCAATCATGGTGACTAAGAATAACACAAACAGTGCTGCAGCACTTGCCTCAACAGTTTGCTGAGGTTGTTGATGTTGTGTCATGGCGTTCCCTATTACTCATCGTTTTTGTAGTCAACGCGGTCAAGCAACTCAAACTAGCGAATCAAGCGGATGGTGAGTTCTTGGAGACATCAGGAGTCAATCGATCAATGACGTTCCCGAGGCGCTCAACAAGCCCTGCTTTGTGGTCGTGTTTGATTAGTGCATGTTCCATCACTTCATCGAGCGAATCTACTGCAATAACTTCCACAATGTCAACATATTTGTCATCAAGCAATACATCTTGCATATTGGCTCGGGGGATTACTACAGTCTTGACTCCTGCTGCCGCAGCAGCTTCTATTTTAGCAGTAACTCCGCCAATTGGCAGTACTTCTCCCCTAACTGATAATGAACCAGTCATGGCTAAATCTTGTCTAATTGGTATTTCTTCTAAAGCAGAGATTACTGCTGTTGCGATAGTTATTGACGCAGAATCGCCATCCACCCCATGTGTATCAACGAATTGGATGTGAATATCATAATCAGAAATATCCTTTCCAGTCAGTTTCTTAATTACGGCACTGACGTTAGTGACACTTTCTTTGGCTAAATCAGATAATCCTCCAGTTGCATGAATCTTACCGCCGCCACCTTGCGATGGGGTAACCAGTGCCTCAACAGGTAACATTATTCCACTAAAATCAGATAATCCTGAATTAGCACCTAATACTGCTAGACCGTTTACTCTACCAACACGTTCACCAGAATTGACTAGTAAAGAGTAATCTCTTCGGCGTTCAATCATTCGATCAGCGACTTGTTGCTCCAATGGTTTGGCGATATTTCTTGCGCCCAAAACGTGTGCAGCGGTAGTTAGTTGCGAGCCGTCTTCACTTGCAAGATCGCCGGCAATTCTGATTAGACCACCTAATTCTCTCAAACGAAGTGACAATTTACCTCTACGCCCGGCTCTTCGTTGTGCTTCTCTTAGTATGATGCCAACTGCAGATTTATCGAAGTGTGGTATTTCTCTATTTGTGCCCATATCTCTAGTAACTTCTTGAGCAATGAAACGTATTAGTCTTCGACGATTTCTAGAGGTGTCTGGCATCTCTGAGTTAACATAAACCTCGTATCCATAGCCACGGATTCTACTTCTAAGCGCAGGGTGCATTCCTTGGATAGCATCCAAGTTTCCTGCAGCAATTAGGATAAAATCGCAAGGAACTGGTTCTGTCTTTGTCAAAGCCCCTGAGGAGCGTTCTGAACGACCAGAAATTGGAAAGGCTCTCTCTTGCATAGCAGTGAGTAATGCTTGTTGCTCTTCTAGTCTCAGTAGATTTACTTCATCGATATAGAGCACGCCTTTGTGAGCGCGGTGAATAGCACCAGGCTCAACTCTATCGTGGGCTGGAGTTTCCATACCACCTGATTGGAACGGGTCGTGTCTTACATCGCCAAGAAGTGAACCGGAAAGGGTCGCGGTTGCGTCGATAAATGGTGGTAATTCATTCATTTCGTGCTTTACCAGTAGTTTGGGAATGCGACTTTCGTCTGATGCACCTAGTCTCCCTCTGATGAACATGTAACCAAACATAAGCAGGAATCCACCAAACAATAGTGTGATAATATCACCGGTTTGTAAGGTTGCTATCACTAATAGGAAACCGATTGCTGCAAAAGCAATCAGTAACATTTTTTGTGAACGCTCTCTTTGTTGCCTAATAGCTTCACGCTGTAGCTTTACGATTCTATCGCCACGTGATGCTGGAACACATCTAACTCTTGGTGCGTTTTCGTCATCTTCATTTGGGTATATTAGGACATCTTCTAATACATCCTTAGGCAATAATTCGGTCATTGATTTTGCCAACATCGATTTGCCGGTACCCGGATCCCCAATCATCAACATGTGTCTTCTCTGCTCAGCTGCTTTCTTTATGACTACAGATCCGGTTTCTTGACCAATAACTTGGTCAACTAAGGTTTCAGGAATAGGGACTTCTTCAGTGGATGAAAATTCAACACCTTCAATCCATTTATCAACGGCCAACGTCATTATTTCATCTGTGCCAGTCGGCTCAGGAGCCCAAATGGTTACCTCTTCTTGAGTAGGTTCCTCTGTGCTGGTATCTTCACTGCTCACGACTGTCCCTCACACTACTCCCCTTTATGGGTTTAGAAAGTTCCACGAAACAAAAATGCCTCAATTCTGCATGCGATCAAGGTACTGTTGACCGTAATATTCCCACTGATCCATGGACCATCCTGATGGAAGGCCGCCAGGAGGGAATGGTGGGCCTCGATGAGCTTGAATCGGTGGACCAGCAGGCCTAGCAGTTGGTTGTGGAGTATGTTGGATTGGTTGTGGTTGTTGGTAGTATGCTTGCTGAGGTTGGCTATATTGTGGCGCAGATAATTGTGTTTGGAAAATCGCTTGAGTACCAC
>JAKMFF010000056.1 GCA_022425585.1 Candidatus Poseidoniaceae archaeon | reverse complement strand
TTGGGGGTGGGTGAGGCTGCGCTTTATGGCGTATTCGAGCCTGCCTTCGACAAGGAGGGTTAAGTCGTAACAAGGTATCTGTAGGGGAACCTGCAGATGGATCACCTCCTAAGAAACCGGAGGCTGGAGTCCTTTTTGGGCTCCAGTCTCCACTCCTTTTTTTATTCAAAGGCTACTTTACTTTTTACAGCAGGTTATTTTATCAAACTAATCTCTGTTCGATTAAATCTGATAATTTATCGTAAATTGTTTTTCTGAACGTCAATAAACATAGTTTTGGGGCGGCTAAGTTAACCGTTATTGTCGCACCGCGATTAAAATGTACTTCATCCCAGCCATCTGGTACTACATATCCTCTATGCATGTCTGAAGTTATGGTGGTTGTCTGGTCTGTCCAATCCAACCATGACCACGGTTGGTCGATTCTTTGCTTATGTGATATTTCCCGAGCAACGACAAAGTAGTGATTGTTTATTTGATCACTTTGAATATTTTTTCTTAATTCCTCAATAGTATTCTGTTCAATTATGTGATTAAGCCATGCACCTTGCCCAAGCCAGGTTGAAAATACTAGTCCACTACTCTGTTGACGGCACTTGTTTCCGTCTCTACGCAGGTGATACTTACTTGGAGCATATTGATGGGTATTGGCTATCAAAAGATCGTTCATTGCTGGGTCAGTAGTAAATCTGTTACCCGAAGTTGTGTCAATAATGGCTTGAAGTCTAGGGATTTGATTGATTATTGCTTTTCCAGACAGAGCAGTCACGATATCGGCAGAAAAAGTATCAATATTTGAATCCATATAGAAACCAAAGCTTCCATTAGGGTCATCATCAATAGGGTGAGAATTTACTCCAATTACCGGGGTTTCAGCATCGATATTATGTGATATACTGGTGAGAGTACCGTCGCCACCTAGGACGATTACCAAATCGCGTCCAATAAAATCCGCTCTTCTTACTTGTTCTCTTGCTCTTAAATCAAAACTTACATCGTAACTATTTTTCACCTGATTAAGAATTTCTGTTACCTTACGTAAACTTTCATCATGAACTTGCTCAAAGTTTTTCTTGAAAACAACAAGCACATCAGTCAAAAGGTCCGCCTCATATCTCGCAAGTGTTCTTCCTTCTTCAAGACAACCATCTTTGACGGCTTATACGAGAGTTGAATAACTGTTACTAACACCGGAGTATATGCAACCTAGTCCATGGGACGATTTACAAACTGATGGTTCTGCTCCTCAAGTAATGATTGACGGACAAACTGCACAAATTTCTACGGGTTTCAACAACCAAGTAATTCTTTTGCAGCCACCGTCTTCTGCCTCAAAGGTTATCGGTATACTATTGATTTTATGGGGTGCCATTAATACGATTTTTTTGCTATTAGCAGCCGTGGGATGGTCCAGTAGCACCATAAGAGAAGAACAGAGTATCACTACTACAAATATCATACTAAGCAGTGTTTCAGGTATAATCTCAGTGGCTACATCAATACTTGGTGGTATTTGGATGATGAATTTCCAGAGAAAAGGAGTATATCTTGTTTTGATTGGAATCATTATCGGCTTTTTATTCTCTATCGCCCTCTCGTTAACCGGTAATACTGATGCAGCAGCCGCAAATGCCGACATGAACGAAGAAGTAGTAAGTGGTATTGCAATTGGTATTAGTGCAGTATGTAGTGCGGTTTGTGGACTGATTGTTGCAATACCGTTGATGATATCCAACAATGGATTAGATGATTCTAAACTATTTGGTTAATTAGGAACCTTTAATTCACTTATTCATTAGTGTATAATAATGATAGAAACTCTCAACCTTCATGGTGGCTTTTTCAAACTCTCCACACCTTACCGTTGGTATGGATTGTTAGGATATGCATTATTTGGAATAATGGCGCTTGTTGGCCTGGTAATGTCGCTGACCAATTTAGGTAATAGTGAGGATATTGTAGCAGGAATGGCAATCAGTATACTAGGTCTAACTGGATTAGCCGTGACAACCCCAAGCTCTCATCAGAAAGATCTGTACAACCTTAGACAACAAGCAATTGACCCAGAGGTTCTCGAAGCCAAAGCAAAAGAAAGTGGACTTTCAATAGATAATTGGTTTCTCAAGCAAACCACTTATGTTCCTACCAACGACCCTAGCGATTGGGTCTTACCGGCTCCAGGGCCAGCAGTATGGGATAAATTGGATATTTACAAACAGGACGGGGACGGCTCTCCAATAGCAGAACATCCAGTCAAAGTTGGTACCCCAGTGCCAGCAACTTTCACATTATTTGGTATATTTGGTATTATCGCATCTCTATATACGGTTATTGCAGTTGGGATTGCATTGACTGAGGTTGTTGATAGTGGCAGTCGTTTAGTCATCATCGGGATAATGGCGATTATCGGATTAATTTTGCTAATAATAGGCTGGTTCAAATCTAAAATGCTCACTCAGATGCTTGATCTTCAAACTTCAGTGATTCGCTCTGTGCCACTTGGATATAATGAATTAGTTGGCCAAGTAAGACCATCCTACGAAGGTGTGCTCAGAGTAGTTGTCGATGGTAATCAAAACATGTACATGGAAAATATGGTGGGTTTCCGTTGGACATATGAACAAGAACAAAAGAGAACCGTAACGACCAAAGATGGTACTCGCACTGAAACACGATGGGTTACTATACGCGAGGATTCTGGCGGTTGCCCGTTCATTCTTCACGATGGTACCGGTGGGATAAGAGTAAACGGTGAGAATTTCAAGAGAAGTGATTATGGTGATTTCATCAAGCGTTGGGATAGTGCTTTTGCCAAGTCATTGGGTCAGCAATTTTTTGCTCAGTTAGTCGCTGGGTTTGTTGGTGGTTGGCGAGTTACCGACCACCGTTGGACTCTGTATGGTTTGAAAATGGGTAATCCTGTTTATTTAGTAGGTCAAGTGAAGTCAAAAAGTAATGCGATGATTGCCGAAGAAGGATTAGACGGAACTTTGCCAAACAGTATCATTGAAGTGTTTGGTAATGAAGACGGTCCGGGAGCAAAATCAACATTAAAGCGAGGTACAGAACTAACTAACCTCGGACGCTCAAGGTCTAAGGCTGAAATGATTTTACCTGCAATGATTCTCTTTTTGGGAGCAATATCTTTACTAGTTTTAGCATGAAGTTCAAATCCTTGTTATAATTCGCTAGGCCATGGAAGAAGTGGTAATTGTTGGCGGAGCTAGAACACCGTTCTGCGAATGGCAAGGTGGAAAGCGTGGCGACGGGCAACCAGGTGGCTTGTTAAAGGATTATAGTGCATTAAAACTTGGAGAAATTGCCATTAAAGGGGCACTTGAAAAGACCAATACTTCACCTGATTCAGTAGACCATGTTGTGATGGGTTACGCGTTGCAAACATGTGATCAAGCAATATTCGGGGCAAGACATGCGGGTCTAGGTGCTGGCATTCCTCAAGAAGTTCCAATGCTAACATTATCCAGAATATGTGGTAGTGGAGTTCAATCGATAGTTACTGGTGCTCAAATGATAATGCTTGGAGAAGCACAAACTGTGGTCTCTGGCGGTATGGAAAATATGTCTCAAGCACCACATGTACTACGTGGAATGCGGGATACTTACAAACTTGCAAGGCCGCCAAAAGCAGGAACGGTTTTAGAAAAAGATATGGAAGATTATCTCTTCACCAACTTACTCGACGGCATGTGTGGTTCTTTTATGGCGCAAACCTCAGATGAAATTTGTAAAAGAAAAGGCGTCACAAGAGAAGAAACAGATGAGTTCGCTGCGCTGTCTCACGCTCGCGTAGTCAATTCTATAGAACATGATATATGGGAGCAAGAAGTTGTTAAAGTTGGCGACATTGGGCATAAAGATGAAGATCACGTTGTCCATGATTGTACCAAAGAGTCATTGGCTGAACTGAGAACTGCATTTGGACCAGAAAGTTTGGTTACTGCTGGGAATGCTTCAGGAGTTGTCGATGGTGCAGCGGCTGTGGTGATAAAATCTGCCAGTAAAGCAAAACAAGATGGTGACAAGCCACTAGCTAAGATAATCTCTTGGGGTATTGTTGGCTTAGAGCCGGCAATAATGGCATACGGGCCAGTACCTTCGTCTAAGAAAGCCTTGGATAAGGCAGGTTTGACAATCGAAGATATTGACCGCTGGGAAATTAATGAGGCATTTGCTGGGCAAGCGGTTGCTTGTGTTAAAGACCTAGGACTTGATATCAACAAAGTCAATGTTAACGGTGGAGCGGTTGGTATTGGTCACCCACTAGCGGCAACTGGAACAAGATTAGTCCTAACACTGGCTTACGAGCTCAAGCGTTGTAATGGTAAATATGGCGTTGCTACGGCTTGCATTGGCGGCGGTCAAGGAATTGCTATGGTCATAGAATCATTGTAGTTATCACAATAACACATCGATTAGGTAATTTACCCAAGTTATGCTAAGTACTCCAATAAATACTCGCATTAACATTGGTTCGCTAAATAACCTGAATCCCATTATTGCGCCAGATTTGGCTCCAACAAATGTAACTGCAACTAGTCCAGTTAGAAACAGCAACTCATTTTTGATAGCCTCTAACTGATAACTTTCTAGTAAAATGAAATGGGCGAAGATGGCAAATGGAACTACCACCATCATTATGTTTAAACTCGAACCAATCGCTTTTCTGGTGTTAAGTGCTCCAAAAAACTTCATTGCAGGTACATAAATCATGCCGGCACCAATTGCCATGACACTCGATAAAAATCCACCAAAAGCAGATAATGATGTCATTTTTATTACTTGAATTTCAGACTCAGTTTCATTTTCCGATTGATTAGCAGTGATTCTCTTAACCATTTTGAAGATGACAAATCCTACAACTATTATACTCATTAATTTGAAAATACTCTTGAATTGGTCTTGAGTAGCAAAAACAAACAGAACCCCAATTAGTGCACCAGGAATCGCTCCCCACAATGCAATACCTGTTAATTCATCATCATGGTAGCCTTTTTTACGATGTTCAAGACCGCTTCCATAACTTGTTATTGCACTTAATAATAATGAAACAATGATTAATTTTTGGTCGAGATCCCAACCACCTAAATAATGGAAAAGGGGGACATAAAGCAGTCCACCTCCAAGGCCCAAGGGGGCAAATAAAAACGAAATTAATAGTACTCCCAGTACAATTAATACCGATTCAACAACCAAAAAGACCCAACTCATTATCCCCAAGAGGTTTGAGTATTTATTGTATAATGGCAATTATTTACAAAGAAAAGGCTCATAAGTTAAACTCTAGTGGTATAGCCATGATGATATTATTAGTTGCTGGATTAATCTTCGGTCTCCTGTTCTTATTCTTCGTTGGTTGGTTCTTTTCAACGTGGAATCGACTTGTATCCCTCGAAGAGAATGTTAACCAATCATGGGCTAATATCGATGTATTACTCAGACAACGTTACGATATGCTGCCAAACCTCGAGCGGATTGTTAGCAAATTTGTTGATCATGAAAAAGAAATATTTGGTGAACTTGCCAAGGCTAGGCAAATGGCAACAGGTGCCCTACAAAATAAGGATGTCAAAGGAGTCGGTGCTGCAGAAGCAATGATGAGTTCAATGATTCCTAGGATTACCGCAATTGCAGAAGCCTACCCTGAATTAAAGTCTGATTCAAACTTTATCAAGATTCAAGACGAACTAGTAGCAATAGAAAATCAAGTTGCTGACAGAAGAGAAATGTACAACTCACAAACCACTGCATTCAATAAAACCATTCAGATGATTCCGACAACTTTTGTTGCATCTATCAAAGGTTGCCAAAGAAAAGACTTGTTCGAAGTACAAGGTTTCGCAAGAGAAGCTCCGGTACTATTCCAAGACTGAGATTAATACAACCGTGGTGTTGGTATGTTCCTAATATTTGGCTCTAGTGGCCTTGGATTACGCCTTGCCAAATGGTGTTCTACACGCCGAAATTGTACTCTTGTTGGGATGGCCGAAGATCTGCCTATTGGTCAGGATTTAGAGAATTGTGAGATAATAGCTCTGCCTGGTCCAGTAAAATTGACCGATTTACCGCTAAACAATCATTCACCAACAGCAATTTTGTATTTGGATGATAAGTCGTTAAATGATTTGGACCCCTTAGGCTCGATAAAAAATAAGTGGCCTAACTCCCCAATTCTAACCACTATTCCTATGGAAGGTGATGGATATGATTTGATTAGCATTGACGATATTTCGTTTTCTGCCATGCAAGATCGTATCAGAGGTTGGGAGAGGAATGAAGGTGCATCAAGCCTTGAAAATTACATTTCAGGTTTGACAGATGGTAGTAAAGTCACTATTTTTTGTCATGATAATCCAGACCCTGACGCTCTTGCCTCAGCCTTGGCGATGAATGAATTATTTTCCAAACACGGCCACACCTCACAAATTGTCCATGGTGGTATGATTGAGCATCACCAAAATCAAGCGATGGTAAAACAACTTGAGATTCCTGTCAGGAGGCTTATTCTCGACTGGGAAATTGCTGATGTGCTAAAAGATTCTGATGTTATTGTGGCGGTAGATTTTCATCGCCCCGGTGCTAATAATATCATTCCCAATGACTGTATCCCACATGTTATCATTGACCACCATTCAGTGGATGAACCAGTTACTGCAGACATGGCAATGGTAAGTTCAGAATACTCTTCAACCTCATCAATGGTGGCATCTTTATTGATGAGTAGTGATTTTGAGATGACATCTAGAGTTGCAACGGCTCTTGCGTTTGGCATTAAGACAGACACACTTGGATTTACTAGAGAATTCAATGCTGTCGATATTCGGGCACTGCTGTGGATAAATGCTTGGGTGGACAAAGATATATTGCGTTCTATAGAAATGCCTCCGCGTTCAGTGGAAGCACTTGAGTCCTTCACTGATGCATTAAATAATAAAATTCAACATCATTCTACTATTATCGCACCAGTATCTAATCTAAAAAATAGAGATTCATTAGCACAGATTGCAGATTTTCTCCTGCCTACCGAAGGTGTTGACACAGTAATTGCCTTAGGAACAAGGAGAGGCAAGATAATCCTCTCAGTACGCTCTAATAGAGAAGGTCTCCATGTGGGGAAGACTCTCTCTAGTAATTTTCCAGATGGTCTTGCAGGCGGACATAAAACGCTTGGAGGTGGACAAATTCCATTTGAGTTCATAATTGGCAAATCTACTGCAGATGACACTGACTTGGAAAATCTAGCAATCGAATCTACCATGACTATGATGAGTGGCATTTTTGATGTATGAGGGGGTATATTATGAGTTCATCAATAGTTGAAGTAAATCCCAATTTACGTTTGCTTGGAACAGCACACATTTCGACAAAAAGCGTCGAAGCGGTAAAACAACAAATTGAAGAATTTCAACCAGATGTAGTTGCAGTTGAATTGTGTAAGTCGAGATATGATTCTTTAGTCAGCGGTAGGCGCTTAGACAAAGAAGGCCTGCTTAAGGTGATAAAAGAAGGCAAAGCACCTTTGGTTTTATTGCAATCATTGCTTGCAGCAGAGCAGAGAAAATTAGGTCTTGATGAGGGTCAACAACCTGGTGCAGAATTACTCGCTGCAGTCAGCATTGCAGAAGCTCAAGGACTGGAAGTTGAGTTAATCGATCGAGATATTCAAACAACCTTGCGAAGAGCATGGAAGAAGATGAAATTTACTGAGAAGTTCAAAATTTTGTATTCAATGCTTGGAGAAGATGATGATGAGGAGATTAATTTAGATGAAATTCTTGAAGACCGTGATATACTAACGGATTTGATGAATGAATTAAAACAATTTTCGCCTGGCGCTGGTTCTGTCTTGATCGACGAAAGAGATTCATTTTTGGCTCAAAAAATCTTACAAATAAATCCGGAAAAAAAGACGTTGGTCATAGTTGGTGCAGGTCATTTGAATGGCGTTGAAAGTTACCTAAAGAATTCCAAACCGACCGAATCTTTGTCTGAACTAGAACATATCCCGAAAAAGTCCTTACTCGCCAAAAGTATTCCTTGGCTAATTCCTTTGCTGGTATTCGGCCTGTTTGGTTTCTTTGTTTACAGTGGAAGCGGTGTTGACCTAGTTGAACTGTTCACCGTTTGGACTTTGGCTAACGCATTATTTGCGGCAATTGGTTGTATTATTGCCCGGGGTCACATTCTTGCGGTATTTAC
>JAKMFF010000052.1 GCA_022425585.1 Candidatus Poseidoniaceae archaeon | reverse complement strand
CCCTTTTCCAAGCCATCCGGAAATGCATCAAATAGGTTAGTTTGCCATCCACTTTGAGCACAAACTTGGGCGATACCAGCACCCATGGTCCCAGCACCAATAACAGCCACTGTCTTAATCGCCATGGTTAGGCCAAGAGGTTAAACTTCATGATGATTGCTTGTCGTTTTTAGTTTTTGACTGGGCGACAAATACTCCACCAGTAATGAGAACGAAGGCAAATGCTAGGGACAACCCAAGTTTTTCATCAAGCAGTAGATATCCTCCTAAAATCCCAAATGGCGGGACTAGGTAAACATACAAAGCGCTCATTGAAGCGCCGATCTTGATTATTCCGTCAGCGAACCACACATATGCCACAACTGTAGAAAATATTGCTAGAAATACCAAACCGATCCACCCATCTGCGCTCGGTAGAATAAACCCTTGAGTCATAGTTTCAGCAGCCATTATTGGAGTCAACAATATCAGACCAGCCACAGATGACCACACCGTTAATTCTAACGGGTTCAATGGTTTAGACGAATTTTGTTTAGTTTCAGTCATGGCTTTTTTCATTAATATCGTATTACAGGCCCAGGCAAGAGCTGCACCAGCAATCAGTAAGTCACCAATAGCCCGATCGACAAAATCAATGTCAACATTTGGTGAGTAGTAAAATAGTATTCCAACTCCAGTAATACCCATTAACAACCCAGTGACTAAATTCCAGTGCATACTTTCCTTGAGGAATATAACTGCTAATATCGCAGTAAAAATAGGATTGAAGGTAATCATAAGTGAGGCATCTCCTGCTGCGGTATATTGCATTCCAAACATGAAAAATGCTTGATAGACGCAAGTTGAGAAAAACCCAATCAGGAATAATGCCTTCCATTCTGATTTATTTGGGAACATCCATTGTTTTGAAAGTTTAAGATAGGCCAAAAAACAGAATGTGGCTATAATGTAACGAATCCACGAGGCTGTGAAAGGTAAAACATCGTTAGCGACAACTCGACCTGCGGGCCAACCAAAGCCCCATATTACTGCAACTGTGAACAATTTCAAATGAGTTGCGAAACTACTCATTCAAAACGCTCCAAACCTAGTTGGAGCATTCTTGATCGGGGTAATCCTATTTCTGGTAACCCCTTTGCTGGAGCATACATTTTTAGTCCTTCGATACGAGCGACATAGAGTCCATAACTGGCCATATCCCCTAGATTGAATGGGGTTTCTAGCCCCATATCTGTCAGGGCTTGGCAAGCTTCTTGACTATAAATGGGATACAAATTTGTGGAGAAATGCATCCATTCAGAAATTCGCTGAGCGTCTATTTCATCAATAGTGAGCAGATGTTCTAACAGGGCCACATCAGGGTAAGAGACAGTTCGAATAATCATTTCAATCTCGTTGACAATTTCTTCTGGGAAAGCAAATGGCTTTCGGTTAGACCATTTTTCAGCAACCTGTATGTGTTCCATCGATGCCTTGTCTTGTATGGCAAACAAAGTTTTGGAGTATTCTTCGTCATCAATACTGTCTGCGACTAAATCAGGTAATTGTTCATAAAAATTTTCACATCTTTCGACGTTGATGCCATACAGCGAGACTGGAATCATTTGACCACCCTAAAGGTTCAGGCGCTGGCGCCGATGCCAGAATCGATTTGTCTTGTAGACATTGGTTTGTTAGCAATCCATTCTTGGTTGAACAATTCCTTAAGGTCTATTTCGTCTTGTTTCCTAGGCATTACTTCGTGTAGATAAGCTTGCCAATCTTCGTCACTGCCTTCGAAAGGCGTTCCGTCCACATTGAAGTTGCTACCTTTGGTTGCACCTATGTCGCGGTTGAAGTTTTCGTGAGGGACATACAATTTCTCAGCCCCCTCAGGCAAGTAGCCACAAAGTTTCTCAACTTCTCTGACGATCTCATCATGATAATGTCCACGGCCTTCTTCGTTGAGGACTTCTTTGTTAACCTCGATGCCTGCATCCTGCTTTTTACGTTCATCCCAGCGTCCTTTTACACCCCAAACATATGCCCAATGAGCAGATGATGAAGCATCGACACCAAATAGGTCATGGGCGGTAGATACCCACTTGTTGATGTATCTTTGAAGCATGTCTAGCGGTATAACCCCTGCCTTGATGATTCTCCTAAGTCCATTTGAACCAGTTCCCAAATGGAATGATTCTTCTTTTAGCATTGGTCCCATAGAAGCAGCGAGGGGTTTGAATGCAGAAGTTGACAGCATACCTAGTTGGAATTTTCCGTCTCTGTCAACAAACATTGTGTAGCAGAAGAAGTCAAGCCAATGCGGCATTGGTCGGTTGAATGCGCCAAGTAAGCGGTCGCCGTCCTGGGCATTTCTTTCCAACAGTTTTTGTGCCTCTCTGCGACCTTGTTGGCCAAAGTAAGTCATCAACAGGTAGGCCATTTGCCAGCCGTGACGTTGCTCTTCTGCCATGATTCTTGCCGCTGCATATCTGTCATAGTCGGTGGGTGCTGATGCGAGGAGATGTCTTTGTTGCTCTACCGATGCAAATTCGGTGTCACCTTGTACTGTAATCATAGTGATTAGTGCATCACGCATGCTTTGGTGAGGTACTTGGAGGGATCTTTCCCACTTGGCGCGACCTTCATAGTCACCAAATTCGATTACATCACCTGCACGTTCCCAATCAAATAGTACAGAGAGTTCAAAGTCTCCTAGCCAGTCAGGGTTAAATCCAACCCTCTGTTGCCATTCGCCAAAATTTGTAATCCATTCATCCCAGGTGTTTGGTAGATTGTCCATGTTACCCCGAAGAACGGGTCTTGCTTATTGTCTTTGCGAACATGTTCGTATTTCTAAATTATTTCCTCATAAAATGTGTCGATTATTCTACTCTCGATAGCGTGAAGCATAACTGATATTGTTGATTTAGAAGAACCTGCTAATTCGGCTAATTGAGTTATCGATATTTCTCTGGGTATGTTCCAATATCCTTTGCGCTTGGCTAATTCGAAGATTTGGCTCTGTCTTGTAGTGAGCAATTTTTCGGTATTTGAGCGAGTAGACTTCAACCGCATTGGTATCTCATCGGTTTTTATTTGCGCAATTAGTTGCTTAACTTGACTGGATGAACACTGTATTGTCCAGTCTGCCCATCCGTCTATCACTTCAAACGGAGTTCTTGGGACTACACCAACATCACGTAAGGCTTTGATAAATCCACCACCTCCGCTGGCTATTGTCACAGTAGCCTTATTCTTGCCTAGCAAATTAACGGATTCAACTCCTAGTAAATTCTCAAGTTGATCTAGCAATATGTCGTCAGTACTGATTTGAGCCGTTCCTCTTCCCTTGCTAAGTGGCATAGTTTCGATTATTTGTAATACCGATGATGGATTTTCACGAGTAGCCTCTCCCGCCCAGTGTCCATCAGGGAGGCGAACTTCAATTCTCAGAATTTGGGACATATCATCACTGCTTGTGAATACGGTCATGCCTAGTCAATGTACCTGCCTGTACGTCAATTAGTTCTGCATAAGTGTGCATATTGCCGTTATCGTAAATTTTCACTCCGGGCAAATAGCCATCACAAACACCTGATGCGACAAATATAGCATCATCAGAGCGGCATAAATCTTTAGCGTCCCAAAGCCTAGTTAAATCATCATCAATCATTTGTTCTGCCCGTGCTTCTTCTTCATCAGATCTAAACACCAATCTGCCCTCAAAAACACCGCCAATCCCACGTATTGCGGTGGCGGTGATTACTCCTTCAGGTGCAGCTCCAATTCCCAGTAACATGTCATGTTCTCCATCTGGTCTAGCAGCCCAAAGTGCCGCAGAGATATCTCCGTCTCCAAGTAGATGAAGTTGGGCGCCAACTTGTTTAATCTCCTTGAATAAGTCAGCATGGCGCGTCCTGTCCAGTGCAATAATGCGAACTTCTTCGACCGGTTTATCTAGCACTGAAGCAACTTGTTCGATATTGTAAGCAACCCCTGCGTCAAGATTAATGTGGCCTTCCATTTCAGGTCCAGCAGCAATTTTATCCATGTAACAATCAGGAGCGTGGAGCAGAGTCCCTCTTGGTGCTGCAGCCAGTACTGCAATTGAATTGGGTAAGTTATCTGCACAATTATTCGTACATTCTAATGGGTCAACAGCTATGTCGATGGAAGGCACTAGAGGATTGCCTATTTGGGAGCCTAATTGTTCACCAATGAATAGCATCGGCGCTTCATCCCTCTCACCTTCACCAATAGCAACTCTGCCATCAAATGGTACCTTGTCAAAGGTACTGCGCATCGCCTCTACAGCCGCATCATCAGCGGCCATTTTGTCTCCCTTGCCACGCCATTTCGCACTTGCTATGGCCGCCATGTCAACGGCTTCGAGAAAGTGGTTAGAGAGGTCAGATACTTTGCCCATGTATCTCTATGGTACTGACCATTCAATGAATGATGCGGTCGATTCAAGTTATTCAGATTTTACTTTTTCGAGTATCCTGACGTCGCAGATTTCAGTATTAGGGTACTGTCCTGTAGAATCTTTTTCAAATGATTTTATCATGTCAAGGGCGCATAATAATCCAGCACAAACTCCCGTTATTGCTTCCATCTCAATACCTGTTTTGTAATGTGCTACCACACTTACATTACAGCGAAGTCCTTCATCGTCCAAACTCCAGTTAACATCGCAACCCTCTAGGGGTATTGGGTGGCAATGGGGTATAATTCTTGGAGTTTCTTTTACCGCTTGTATTGCCGCGATAGTAGAGGCTTCTATGACATTACCTTTTTTGACTTCATCATTGATTATCGCAGTTCGTGCTAATTGGGATATTTTGAGTAAACCTGTAGCCGTAGCGCTTCTTCTAATCACCGATTTTTCAGTTATGTCAACTACCGCTTTTATTTCTTTTTCCATCAATTCACCCCAATCCTGCTTTCCATTTTTCACCGTGCTCTGAAACTTCCTTTTTCCATATTGGTGCTTGAATCTTTAGTTCATCTATTAACCATTCACAGGCCTGAAATGCCTGCTTTCTATGTGGGCTGGCAACATGGATGGATACAATGTTTTCTCCTGCCTCTACTGGGCCGGTGCGATGCGCCATGGCAACTTTGCTAACTCCGAAACGTTCTATGGCAGTTTCGGCCAATAGTCGTAGTACATTTCCGAGTTTATCTTGCCACGCATCAAATTCTAAACGATAAATCTCTACCCCGTTATCAAGTCCCCTGGTAATGCCCAAAAATGACACTACAGCGCCACAGCCGGTCAAATCTAACTCTTGTAAAAGGCCTTGATGGTCAAGGTTTTTCGGGGCTTCTATGATAAAAATCTCTCCGCCCATGGCGAAGCGAGGGAAACGCATCATTCAAACCTCTCGCCTCATTACCGTGTACATGGCGGAGCAAGGTCCCATCAATATTATGGGAGCGGGACTTTCTGGTTTAGCAGCCGCTACGATTCTTGCAAAAGCCGGACATGAAGTTCATGTGCACGATATTAGGGACGATTCTGGTGCTCGGTTTGATGGAGACTTTCAAGCCTTGGAAAACTGGAGTATGGATGTTGATTTCTTTGACCAATTGAAACAATGGGGCTTTGATACAAGTGAGTTTAAAGCCACCGAATTCACCGAGGTAGACTTGATTCACCCAGATGATAAAATAACTCAGGCAAGAAGTCCAAAAGTGTCTTATCGTATTGTTGAGCGAGGAACTTCAAGCCATACAATTGATCAGGGAATTAAGCGACAAGCATTGGCTGCAGGGGCAAAAATACACTATAAGACAAGGGTCAAGGAAGAGGATTGTCAAATAATTGCTTGCGGGCCTAAAGGAACCTCAGCAGTCGCCTATGGAGAAATATTTCATACAGATCACCCTAATCATATAGCATTCCAATTGAATGACAAACTTGCTCCAGGGGCTTATTCATATCTGATAATTATCGATGGAGTGGGGCTGATTTGCACCTGTTTGTGGCGTAAGCAGAAAAAAAGTGATCGGTTTCTCAATGAAACAATCGCTTGGTATGATAAGCACTACCCAGAACTCAATCGACAACCAATAAAGAGAGTTGGCGGCAAGGGTGATTTTACAATTAATGCCAATTATCTACAGGATGGCAGATACTATGTTGGCGAATCTGGTGGTTTGCAGGACTTCATGTGGGGCTTTGGTATGAGGATGGCTATTTGGTCTGGAGTATTAGCGGCTAAGGATATACTAGGCGAGTGCGATTATGATCAAGAGGTTCGAAAGCAATTGCTTCCTTACGTTAAGACCAGTGTGGCTA
>JAKMFF010000047.1 GCA_022425585.1 Candidatus Poseidoniaceae archaeon | reverse complement strand
ACAAAATAATAGAAGTTAAAGACTACGAAGGTTCAGAAAAAGGTTGGAGAATAGTCAAAGAATTTGCTTGGGAACACCAGATGCCACTTGAGACCGAACTAAGAATTGGTGGTAAAAAAATGAAGCGATAAATCGCAATCAGCCAACCACTAGTTTTTAATGGGGCCGTCGAATGTCAAAATTGATAGCATGAACCAATTTACCAAATCACTCGTTTTGGCCAGTATTTTTCTGATTTCACTTTCTGCGCCCTTGACATCTACTAACGTTGAAGCAGAGGATGTATCAGACATTGAAGTTTTACATACCGCAGTTAATCCGTATAACAATAATACATATCACCTGCTTAGCGAAGCATCATGGAGTGAATCTGCTCAAGTTGCTTTAGGCCTAGATGGATTTCTGGTAACCGTAGATGACCAGCAAGAAAATCAATGGTTAATGGAAACATTTGCCAGTTTTGATAACCTTTCAAGACATTTGTGGATTGGGCTGTCAGACTACAATTCTGAGGGTGACTATCGATGGCATGATGGTACTCCATTTTTGTATAGAAACTGGGGTGCTGAACAACCCTCTGCCAATGGTGAAGAAGATTATGTGCACATTGCAAGTACTAACATGGGAAACATCATGCCCGGCTATTGGAACGACCTAGAAAACGACCCGCAATACTTCCCTGTGTATGGAGTTGTAGAAGTTGGTCCAGGTGCAGATTATGCGCTTAGGTTTGATGGCATAGATGATAAAATTGTCATTGATGAAGATTTACCTAATTACTCTGAAGTTATTGAAATTTCAGCAATGGTAAACATGGTTGATACATCTGGATTAAATTTCATTACTATGCTGGGTGATTATGGCTGGGGGCTCTACATCAATAACGGCAACTTGGGATATTCCAGTGAATATTCAATTTCTCGTCACCCGACTTCTAATATCACCATAAATGCTGATGAATGGACTCATGTAAGTGTCATAATAGAGGCTGGGGCGTATGGTGAATTTTTCATAAATGGTGAGCCTGCTGGTCTTATCCCAATTGAGGATACCAACATTCCGCAGGGGAATTTTGGCTCTAATGATTGTTACCAATCTGGAGCTGATTGTGATGAATTATTCATTGGTAAAATGGGCGCTGGTTGTGATTGTAATTACTTTACTGGCATGATAGATAACGTGACGATAAGTAACTCAACTGAGACGAGCTCTTGGCAATTCCCTGAAGGAGAAGGGAGTTTGACTAGTGACTTGTATGAAAACCGGACAGGTGAAATCGATGGTGCATCTTGGGTTATGCCTGATGGAACTATCGTGGCGCAAGCTGTAGAATTATTCAACGACCAAGAATTGAGCGGTATTTCGGGACAAGAGGGTGACCAGTTACTATTTTTCATTGAAATTGGACCACTTACCAGTAGTCTAATGATTGATGCATACCAAGAGTTTGATGACTTCTTCTGGGATGAAGAAGACAAATTTGATGCTTACTTTGGGCACGAATTTATTCCAAATTCTTGGAATCATGATCGACACGCTAGTATGGAATGGGGATTTATGTTCGAACAATGGTCATGGCCAGATGAAGGAACCCTTTGGATGGTAATAGTGCCAAAAGAAGATATTGAAAATTTAGTCATCTACTCATACATGGAAGTTGCAGACCCACCACCAGAACTCGATGATATGACCGAACTGATTAACGGAATCCCTGTTACAGACCAGACTATTGAAGGTGGCAGAGGAACTCCTCAAGAAGACCGTATATTGTATTATTATGTTGATGTTGCAGAAAATTTGTCCACACTAACAGTAAAAACTTACAGCGGTAATGGCAATGTAGATTTAGCAATTTCTTGGGGTACTGTTCCAGACCCGTTTGGTGTGTTCTTTGGATTTGAAGAACCATTCTTTGAAGATGAATACATGGGCATGGAAATGCAAAAGTCTGCTTGGGATAGTGGTCCTGGCAATGAACAACAAGTTACTCTTTACGATGTTGAGCCTGGGATATATTACGTCGCAGCTTATACTTACGGCAGAGCAAATGACTTCACTATAGCAGCAGCCTTGACATTTGAACCGGAAAATATCGAACCAGAGGATGCTATTGAACTGACACCGGGAGTTCCATACGGTCCGCTAAGTGGATATGATGGACTATTGCAATACTTCAAAGTAAATGTGCCTCAAGAC
>JAKMFF010000036.1 GCA_022425585.1 Candidatus Poseidoniaceae archaeon | reverse complement strand
CTTGAATCTAGAGGTTACGAAGTCAACACTCCTGATTTAAGACCTAAAGTTTTGGCTTGTTCTGGAATAATAGGCGCTGAGTTAGGTTTCATATCTCCAAGTGAGATTCCAAGAATTGCTCCAGGAGTAATTGTTTCTGAAACTGAAGTCGATTCAATAATAGTTCAATTAAAATCCCTAGCTCAAGACTTCAAGCCAAAATCAGAGAATAAACTTGAAGAGATTATATCAGATGATAGCGACCTAACCAATGCAGGTGAGAGGGTTAAATCTGCCAAAGAAAAGATTGACCACATAGATGACGTATTAGCACGGCTAAGAGGTTAAGATTACCTAGTAGCGTAGAAGTTTTGTATAACTTGAGTTACTGTTTGAATATCTCTAATATCTCTATTTATCAAATCCTCTAGAATCTGTTGTCTTTGGGATACATGCTTCTCAAACACGTCTGGCGTAACTCCTGCTGCTTGACAAATCGTTTCACGCATTTTCGATGGTATTCCCGTTTCCTCAATTCGATCATTCGCTGGATTGTATTTCCAAATAATGTTCAGCCTTGGTTTAGTTCCTTCCATTCCAGCAATTTCTGCTACTTCAGTAATTTTCCTTGCAGTCTTTCCATTAACGTGGAGTCTGGCTTGGATAATGATTAAGTCTAATCCCGTTAGCATAATTGGCGGTACCAACATTGGAGGATTAATCATTCTAGTTACTGTTTCTTGGGCTGTATTAGCGTGCAGAGAACCAAAGGAGCCATCGTGACCGGTGTTCATAGCAGTAAGCAGAGTTGCGGCTTCTGGCCCTCTTACCTCTCCCACAATTATTCTGTCTGGCCTCATTCTAAGACTTGATTTTAGACAGTCATTCATGTCCACTTCAGGAGTCCCATCTGGCCTTTCTCTCCTGGTTTCCATACGTAACCAGTGGTCATGGTAAACTTGTAATTCAGCTGTATCTTCAACAGTCAGCAACCTTCTATCCCATGGTATATACATACCTAAGCAATTTAGGGTCGTAGTTTTACCAGAACCGGTACCTCCAGCGATTACAAAATTGGCTGGCCGACTATCAAGACCTTCAATCCAGACCCACATCATTGCGGCAAGCCGTGAGTTTACTGTACCGAATTTAACAAGGTCTAGTATTGTAAGAGGATCTTCTCTAAACTTTCTAATTGTCAAAGTCGGCCCATCTGGTGATATTGGCGGAATAGTACCGTTCACTCTTGAGCCGTCTGGTAAACGTCCATCAAATATTGGCACTAATCCCGGCCCGTCCCCTAATGGGACATTGGTAAAAGATGCGATGTTTTTAGCTATCTGAATTCCACTGTCATCATCTATCCAAACATTAGTTCTACACATACCGTGTTCTCTATGGGCAATTTTGACACATTGTGTGCCACCATTATACATTACCTCTTCCAAATTGTCATCTTCTAGTAAAACAGCTAAATCTCCGTATGGGTTTGGATCAATCGAGCCATCAACATGATAAATTGGTGAAGGATGGTTTGGTTCAGTATAAATCGTTACTCTGCCGTATTGTTCTATTATTTTTTCAGACATGTTTCATCCTCCAATCATTTTAACTGCTCCAAGATAGAGTAACATAGAAGTTGACATCCATAGCGGTATCCACCAAAGCATATCCCTTGCACGACCCATCATCCTTCCTGAAACCATGGCACCTGTTGCTGAAGCCAAAGCGAAAAAGGTTGAGAATGTCGAATTAAAGTTAGCAATTTGAAATCCTGATGCTGCAGGGGCAAATAAACCGACGATAAAGGCAATTAGTACTGGTAGGCCAATACAGACGAATAGAATGATGAGAATGCCTCTACCAGCTAATTCTGTTTCTCTTTTATTCATTAAATCATTTAATCTTTCATAATCCATAGCCAAATCTGAGAGAATATTTTGCAAAGGAGCATCTTGCTCCATTGCTGTATCAATTAAAACAACAACTCTCTGTACTTGAGATGAGCGAGTTTTTGAGGCAAAGGCAGAAAGTGCTGCATCAAATGAAGATGCATGGCTACTTTCAAGTGTTTCAGTTAAGAGTTTTCCCAGAATACCTGGAGTATTCCTACCTTGTTCTAACATTGCTTCTTGTAAGCCTCTTCCTGCACCGACTGCGTCAGAAAGTGATTCAAGTAAGCCAGGTAATTGATTTTCAATACCTCGGCGCCTATTTCTCTCAATCATTGGAGGAATACCACCTGCTGCGCAAGCAATTCCTATAACAAATAAATAGAGCACTAATGAGTTTTCATTAAACGCCTCAAGGAAATCAAATATCATTTCACAACCCCGGATCTTTTGTATGTGCCTTTAGACCAATCAGCATCATTCCTATCAAGGTAAACATTAGTCCACCATTTACTATAGAATTAATTAATCCTTGGTCTATAGAACCGATTATTGCTTCGGCTCCATCTCCAAGTATTTGAGGGACAAGTCCGACAATTGCTAGAATTATCGGGCCTATCATACCAATCGAAAGCAAGGTTTCAGGTACTCCGCCGAGTTCTTCGATGTACTTATTTACCGATTCACTACGATCTTCTTCCATTCTTTTACCCTGTTTTCTAAGAGTATCTATCAAATCGGTATTTTGAGTCAAATTAGTATACATAGTATTCAGTAATCTTCGGTAGCCATCCGATTCGGCCTTGTTCATCAATGCTTTAACCTCAAATTCTAATCCTCTTGATTTACCTGCATTTAATTTTGTCATTAATGAAGAGAAGTCCTTGGAAATAATTCCATAGCCACCTTTGCCAATAGTGTGTAAGGCAGCCTCTAGACCAACACCTGAAGACATCAATACGTCTAAGGTCCTAATAACATAGAGAATCTCTTTCTTCTCATCGAGTTTTCTCAAAAAAACACCTCAAATAATATCTTCAATGAATTCAAAAATGAATGATTCATTAGAACCATCATATTCCATTGATGCAAATACCACTTTCACATCCCTTTCTTCAAATGGGTCGTGAATGCATGGTTGCCCAGATTTGTACATGGATAATATTTTCTTATACTCATCTATCTTCATTTCCCCTGAAACAGTATAGAGAGTAGACTCAGAGCCTTCATCATGAAGGTTGTCGCCTTCTTGACCTCTTACAATTGTTCGAGTTATTCTTCTAGCAGACTTCACCTTAATATCGGCATTTGGTATCCTAACCCAGTCTGAGCTACTTGTTCCCGTTGCGGGGCGGATAAAAAAATCCATTCCTGACATGTCTCCACCTATACCAACCACAGTCAACTAAGAACTTGAATGTGTTGGGAGTTATTGCTAATCTAAACTAATCTAAACCAACCAAATGCTGGCTCATGAACAATACCACTATCTGACATTTCCTCGATTTTTTCTTCGGTTATAGAGCGCTGGAAACCTCTAGCTTCTGCATTTACTATAATTGTCTCAAAATCCACTCCGTCACCTTGATCAAGAGTATTGATGATATCGGTTATTGCCTGCTCAACATCACTTTCTTTTTCGTCTGACGAACTATCTTCATCCATAGTTGATTCTAATCGTTGAGGTGCTGGTTTAGAAGCAGATTCTAATTTCCCTTCAGCAATGTCCAGTGCTTGCATCACGTTCAATCGATAATGTTCTAGATCTAATTCTCCGTAATGATTTCTAGCAGCAACTAAGCCGAGTTGTTGATGTTCGGTAAACTCTGATTTTGACATTGATTCAATATTAGCATCAAAGTCTAAACTAGTCATGTAATTTGACATTCTTGTCATCATATGATCTGAAGTCTTAGCAAGCCAATTAGCATATCTAGCCGAATCTATGACACACATTTCTTCTGGCCTAAGCGAGGTATAGACAGCACCTTCGTCTGTTTGATATAATCGTGTTTTAGCGACCATCATCAGCAATATTGGTTCACCAGTTTCTAATTTTTCGGTCAATTGTATTGTTAGTTCTTTTACTGAATCAGAAACATAATCTCCGACTGAAAAATAGTTAACTCCAGATGGATCCCTTAATTGACCTTGATAAATTACCGAACCATTTGAAACATCTCTGCCTTCAATACGTTCTAATAAACCTGCAACTATTACTCGATTAATCCTTGAACCTAACTTTGTTATTACAAATGATGGATCAAATTCGCCAGAGCCTTTCTCGCTTAAGGTAGATTCACCATATTCCGAGGCAAATATGTGCACAGCAGATTGTCGCTTTACGCGCCCTGTTGATTGCATTAGTTAACCCCCCATTTGGACCTTACTTCAGTGGCTAAAAGGCCAGCATCACCGTCATTTAATTCAACATGGTCTGCAAGAATCATTGCACCTTGTTCGTCAACTATTGTACGACCGTTGGCTTTTATCACTCTTCCAAGCATCATATCCCGTAGTGATTGGACAAATTCCATTTTCCCATCGGACGCTATTTTTTGAGCCATCTTATCTTCATCTAAACCTGTAAGCTTGATTGATGCTGCCTTATTTATCAATAAAGAAGCGGTGTTTTCACCATTATCTATTACCAACCTCAATCTAACATCTTGTTGAGATTCTGTCGAATCACAAGACGAACATTCGCCATCGCGAAGCACTCGACGACATCCTAAACAGCGCATTATTATTCCAGAATCATCTCGTACACTAACCACTGTTCCTTGGGTAGATATTCCAACTC
>JAKMFF010000359.1 GCA_022425585.1 Candidatus Poseidoniaceae archaeon | reverse complement strand
GACTTGAAAAATACTTGTAGCATCGAATTGGCAAGGTGGTAAAATAGTGGTTTTTCTTTGATATGGTTGATTAAACCGTTATCTTTAGAGTTTATTTCGTATTGGAAATTCTTTCTCATAATGGTGTCCAAGGTATTTGGAATCTCATCGTTTGCCACTTTATCATTTACTTCAATTAAGTATGCCAGTGGATGAATATTATCGGTTGTTTCACTATTTATCACATCACAACTCATAGAATGTAAGTGTTCTGACACCTTTATTGTTAATTTAGAAAGTTTTAACATGGCATCTCTAAACTCTTTACTTCGGCTTTTTACCAAGCGCATTGATCTATTTCCAGCGGATATTTCTTCAACTTGATATTGCAGCCAAAAACGATAATCATAATCGTTGCCACTGGTCATAAGAGAATGTTCTCTTAACCATCGCATATCGCTTTTGTTTTCCTTGGTTATGTGAGGTGAGGTGTTATAATCATCATGTATTTGCTCAAACATTGCCTTTGTTTCTAATATATTTTGCATATCTGCGGGTACTTTGTAGCGCTTCCCTTCATAATCTGTCTTGAGAAGTTTCAGTTCTTGCTGCTCATCGTTTGTTGGGAGTTCTGTTCGGCTTTCTTGGCCGTCATAATATAGCGTAGAGAAGTATTTGCGGGGCTCTTCTAAGCCGCCCTTCTTTACCATAAATGACCTATTAACTAGAGGTAAATAAACTAACTCAAAGTCAATATTTAAGTAAAAATAGACATAAATTCGAAACAAATCATTTCAAAACAAGTCTCTATAACCTGACCTCCAAATCTTAAATCATGGACTTGTATGATTTATCCTTCTTTTTCTCCACTATGTGGGTTGGACCTTTTTGGTTTGCAATGCTAGTATTTCCCGAACATGAAATGACCAAAAAAGCACTCAAGGGGCCATGGTTCTTCCTTGGACCACTGATTGTTTGGTGGCTAGTTACCATCGCTAATCCACAAGCTATGCTAGATTTAGCAAAGGACATGGCAAAGCCAGACAGCATCTTGGACGGCCTAGCGGCAATAATGGGCAGCAGACCTGGCGCAGCAGCCGCATGGGCTCACATGGTTGCTGGAGATATTTTTGTTACCAAGTGGATTTGGCAGCGCTGCTTAACCAATAGCGCACCTCGCTGGATTGCGGCAACATCGGTATTCTTTGGCGTTATGTTGATGCCTGTTGGACTACTCATGTGCGCACTACTGGTTCGTGGAGAAGGCAACACTACCGAAGCCACTGCAACCACTGCTTGATGTGTGGTTCTGACTTCCTGCAGCAAAGTCCGCTAAGGTGATACAAAAGCAATTACCTAAAATTTACTCATTATGACCGGGTAGGTTGGCAATCAAGTCCGATTCACTGGCCAGTCTAAGTCTAGCCTGTGGCGGGAACGGAAACACTCCAGCAAGTACTTGTGAACACCAATAAATCGTTCGTGACTTAAGTTCCTGTAGCCACTCAGAGCGATCTTGGCCAGCAGAGATCAGTTGTTTGTAACTCTCTAGAGCTGTATTAACTTCGCTAATCCACGGATGACCTTCTGGGCCAAATACTCCAGATTCTGTTGCTCTAGACAGCGCCTTTTTGATCAATTTACTCGCCTTATCTATCCACTTGACCTCATTGCCGTTTGTGGAGTTTGAAGCAGATTCAGCACCCTGTATCATCATAGCAACTGCTTCACTAAGCCATATATCACCATAATTTACTGCCCAGCCCCAACCTTCTTTCTTAGCATAAGCCGGTCTGAAAGTCTCTATTGCGGCTGTCCATTCGCTTTGTAACATAAGTTCAATGCCATCATACCACATGAATCTAGCAGTCTCAAGGAGTCGCTTTTGATAGCACCCGTTTAGATTCTGTTCCGCATAAAACCGCACGTCATCATCGCCAAAAGTAAGTGCATAACCAAGATATAATTCACATTCAAATAGGGTGTTTTCCAGCAATTTGTGGACATTCATGTGATAGCCACCTAAATGACCCCACCACTTACCATTGTCAAGACGAGGATGTGCCTCGGCTAATGCTCTTAATCGATTTAAATCTTCAAGCATGCCTTGACAGGTCTCTTGGTTTCCTAAACTGCGATTTTCCCAAGCAGCCCAGGTTTCGTTAAGATTGTTAAGCAATTTAGCCGCCTGGCTGCGAGCATCTTCCTCAACTTTGGCAAAGGCAGTACTATCAAAGTCACTCGGTGCCTGATTAGCATCAACTGTGAAGTGTATTTCTAGGCGAATAAGTCCTACAGAATCATCATTCCACTCACTAGTGCTTACGGCAACAAAATCAACCTCATAGCGTGCCCCTCTGTGAGGGTCATAGCGTACTTCGCCAGACAGAGTACCATCATCGGAAAATATAATCCCAGGCGGCAGTCTTGCTAATGTTGGTGCTTGCATGAACCCACTTTTACCGAGTAAAAAGTCATCAGTTTTCTGCGAAATTGAGTCGCCAACATTAACTGTTCCAAGATTTATTTTGTGTTGGGTTACCTTGACATTATTACGCTCTGCACAGCGATAATGTTCGCTGTATAATTCCGCATATGACCAATCCTTAGGGCAGTCATTACAGCAAAAGCAGCGGCCTTTACGATAACTTTGTTGTGGTGGTGAGGCCGAAGTCTTATCGCAGCAAAGATTGGGGTTGACAGTCGAATTGTTATTGCTGTCAGTTGTGTTTTTTATCCCAACATGAAGTTCTGCTAAAGCATCACCTCGCGCGAGGATTTTTACATCTTCATTGGTCGCTTTACGGCAAAAACGATCATTGTCTTTTGGCACATAAATCAACGAATAATCTTCATCTAAGGCTACTTGGTAAGGTGCTATTCTCCCCTCAGGCCAATTTTCTTCACGGTAGTTTAGGGCAATTACTCTGCCAAGCCTCCAGCCAAGTTGACCTAAATTACACATTACAGTTGTTCCAACCTCAAAACGAAATTCGCTCATAATAAATCCTCTTGTGTCACAAATTTACTTTCAAGTGATGACTAGTGTTCTGTGACAATTACTTTGTGCAGGCTTGCAGGTTAAAATAAATTGTTTTTGATAGAAAATTTTGCCTGACTGGCAAACTTGGTGATAAGTCTACTAGTTGTCTAATTTTCATAGATTGACCAGTCATCTTCTGGAGAGTATCGATAATACCAGGTTCCGGAGTCTTCTGGCCACTCTAACCAATAAGTTCCTTTATCATCCAATTCACCTAATGAATAGGCTGATGGGGCTTCGGTTTGATGCTGCTGTCCTTCAGTCGCACTCATGGCTAATTCTTCATCTAATAGCTCCCCACGTCCTAATGCATCCAATGTTCCAATCAAGCCGAAATAAGCATCATTGTAGGCTATATCAAGTAATTGTTCATGGCTTGAGTTCATGATATCGTCGATTAAAACCAGCAGCTTTTCTCTTGTCTCTTTCTTGATTTCATTATTGGTATATCTTGCAGTTAAATCCCCCCGTAATGTCTTCAATTCGCTTTGCAGTGTAGTTGGTTCACTGTGATATGCTTGAATAACTGATTGTAAATAGGTCAATTCATTTCTTTCTTCTCTAGTAAGGTGATTATTTCGTCTTAAGATTCGTATCCATCTAAACGTCTCAGGCAATAATCCAGCAATAGCATTGGTCTGAAGTAAAGCAAATATTGCCAAAAGTATTGCACCAAAGCCCACAGTTTTAGTGACTGTCTCATCATCTCCCGAGAAAAATGATTCAAAGAAACCATCTTCTTCTGAATCGCTTGAATTGCCAGACCCTTCGCCTAAATCTATTTCACAGCCATCAATTCCAACCATTACATTTAAAGGAGTATTCGGGCATAAGTCAAAGATATCTAGGATTCCATCTAAGTCGGTATCTATTCCGATAATAGAGCCATTTTGTCCATTACCGCCAGATTGTAAGACATCTGCAATCCCATCACCATCAGAGTCTGGACA
>JAKMFF010000328.1 GCA_022425585.1 Candidatus Poseidoniaceae archaeon | reverse complement strand
GCTGGGGGAACCACAATCCCCCGTGCTAACCCCTACACCACCACAGCCATCTAGGTTAGTTTAGCGTGAGTAGTGTGGTATTTCAATAATCCGATTAGTAATTTAGAGTATAATATGCGCATAATTTAACACTAGCCACCCTTGCATTCAATAGTAAAATAGATTCTGCAAAGAGCATGGCGAAGGTTGCGGCAAGAATTCCAGTCTTGATAGTGCTAATTGTCTTGATGTGCTCAAGTATGATAGATGCTGCAGCCAGAAGTGTACATTCTACCGAGGAAGTGGATATATTTCCACAAGGTCAAATATCTAACAATGACGACTGGATAATGGAAGATGGTATTACCTTCACTAGTGATAATGCTCTATACACTGAATCTATGGTAGAAGATAACAGGATTACTATAGAGCATTCAAGACCTGATAACTTCCAAACTTTAACGATGTGGTCTTCATCTTCTCCAACAGATTCAACCTTAGCAACAGGGACCGCAGACCAACAATATTCTACAACTAAAGGTCCAGTAATTGAGGTTACAGATTTTGATACTTCCTCAAATGAACAGTATGAGATTGTTGGTGTTAGTATCATTATGTCATTTCATATCCCTGGCGCTCTACAACAAGATCAAGTTAGAATTACCATGAATTATGGTGGTAACTATGAAGAATTAGCCACATATGTCAATACTCAATCTGCAATAGATTACATGAATGGCAGTATGTGGCAGAAAAATATTACCCAATTGTCTTCATGGACATGGGACGACCTTACAGACATCATATTCACCTTAGATTATGTCTCACTTGGCGGGAATGATGATACACAACTGGATGTTGATGCAGTTGGTATTGCTGTTGTTGTAAAGTACCCATGGTATGGTACGGAGTGGGCTTCGGTAGAATCAACATCAAAGAATTTCGTTATGCCAATAATTGATGTTTCCTTACAAGACGGGGAGTTCACTAATTTACAGGTTTCAGAATGTGGTATAAAACCAGTTAATGACGGCGTATCAGGGACATGGCTCAGTCCGATTATTACGTCCCAGCCAGGTCAAACATTAGGTCGTATTCATTACATTCATTCTGCTGTTGATAACAGTGATTTGGCAGTGGAAGTTTCTTATTCTAGCGATGGCCAAATCTTTTCTGAATATTATTCTGTACAATCAAATAATTTAGTTGATTCAAATTATCTCAAGATCAAAGTATCAACATCTAACACTTGTCTAGAGGCAATATCTCTAGATTATAACGACCCTACACTTTCACTAACCGGTAAAATCTTTGGTTCCATTGATGGGCTTGCAACCGATTATTCGCGCTGGAAAGTATTCATCAATAATCAAGAAGTTACCTTTCAGTCAATTGAACAATTAGGTAATTTCACAATAAATCTATCAATTGGCCAGTATATGAATTCCGGAGTAAATGACTTGTCTGTGAAAATTCAGGCATGGTTTAACTGGGATTCTAATGGTCAATCTAGCACTACATTACTAGAGATTTCTTCAATGTCAATTTCAGGCGGCTTTGATGTACAGTGGGACGAAGACCCTGTTTGTCAAAGCATTGCTCCACAATATTTTGCTGAGGATGGGCCAGGATTATTGATACCTCTGATAAACGCCTGTCAAGATGATCGCACTTCAAATGAAAACCTAACAGTCAGTTTATCTGTGGCAGATGATTCATTAATCTCGGCTAGTCTAGTTCAAGAAGATATCAAATTGGTATTATTGCCAGAAACCTTTGGTGTTACTACCGTTACAGTGGTCGTCTCCGACGAAGCGGCAAACTCTTGGGTTGAAACCTTCCTGGTATACGTTGAGGAAGTTGATGATTTACCTAATTTAAACGAGTTTCCATCTATTATTCCAGTTGAAAGTGGTAAATCAACAACTATCGCTTTCTCATATTTTGACATTGATTCAACTGGATTGACGGTAACTACTGACAAGACTTGGGCTGTAGTAGACCTAAGTAGTTCTACAATTACTGTCACTCCACCGTCTTTATCTTCATCAATGCCAGTAATTGTTACTCTATGTGACCAATCATCATGTGTCAATCGGACAATGCTGTTAGAAGTACTCACTTTGGCTGAATTATCTGTTGAACAAATAGTGATTACTCCAGAAAATATCCGTGAAGGGGATTTAGTAGAGGTAAGAGTTTATGTTAGAAATTCAGGCCAAGAAGAAGCATCAAGCATTTCTGTAAGATGTCAGAGTGGCAATAACCTAATCGCAATACAATCAATTTCAATCCTAATGCCTGGCCAATTAGGAGTAGTTACATGTGACTGGTTAGTCTTTGAAAGCGGTTCGAAAACCGTTTCAGTAGAGTTAGACAGAGCAAACGAAGTATCTGAAGGAGATGAGAATAATAATATTCAATCTGTAAGTGTAGATGTTCTTGATTCAAATAGTGATACAACATCCTCTAGTGATTCTATCAAAGCCACTACTGTGTGGATTGCAACATTCATTGGGTTGGCTGTTATAATTGGTCTTTTCACCGTTCTAGCACCAGGTAAAATCAAAAAGTTAGACTAATGTTTATTCGGATATTGTATGTCGGATAATGTAGAATTAGGCCTATAATTTGATAACCAGTTCGCAAAAGGCGCCAATACTTTGAGACTGTGGGGGTCGTTCAACTTAGGTTGACAAAGTAGTATGTGGGAACATGTCAGAATTGAAAATAAGGATTGAAACAGAAGAGTATATTTACGAAGAATACGTTGAAGCTTGACTACTCTTGCTTGGGCCATTGTGGCGGATAACGCTCATGTTCCATCAAGATCATTGCGGGTTTACCGATTTCTCCGGACTCCATATTAGTTAACTCATCTGCTGAATAGTTCATTTTTACAATTCCAACAACTTCATTTTTCGCGGTAAAAACCGCAACTTCTTGGCCTTTAGATAATTTCGAATCTATTGATAATAATCCTGGACGAAGTAAAGGAGCTCCATGACATAGTGCGCTTGCGGCACTATCTTTGACCACAATGTATGGCATATCCATAAGTAATTTCTCAGTTGGGTGAATGATTTTGCACAATGCTGCTGAATTCCCACATTCTTTCCACAACCAAATTGCATCTGCTACTTCTTGTAATGTTACACAATTATCTAGATTAAAACGTCCTGAGTTTTCTCTACGTAATTCCTTCAAGTCTACCTTGTATCCAAGCATGAGCCCCATGTCTCTAGCAATAGTTCTGATGTAAGTGCCGGCTTCGCAGTGAATTTTAACAATCGCTTGTTTACCTTTTAATTCAATTAACTCGAATGAATATATTTTACGCGTACGGACTTGAACTTTTACCGCAGATATTTCAGGAGGTACATTGTAAATTCTACCAGTTAATTTCATTATGACTTCATTTAATTTCGCCAAATCTGGTTCTTCAGCAAACTTTAGGACATTGATATATATTTTATCAGATTTCAAAATACCTTTAGTCAATTTCATGGCCTTTCCTGTCATCAATGGTAAGACACCTGTTGCGAATGGATCCAAAGTACCTCCATGGCCTAATCTTTCCAATCCTAGCATGTCTCTGACCCAAGCCGCTACCTGATGTGAGGTTGGGCCTGCTGCTTTGTCAAGTAAAATGAAACCAGAAGCTAATCTTTGTTCAATCGAACAGGTTTCAGGGTCAAATCCGTGGACAGAATCTATTTTGTTGGTTTTATCAATTACGATTCTTGTCATATCAGTTCCCCTCCAAGATTTTTATTGCGTGGGATAGGACATCCTCTGCACTAATGTTCGAGGCTTCGATGATATGGGTATAAGCCAATGGGTCATCTGGAGTAAGACCATACATGTTTTGGTATCTTTGATTATCTATGGCCATGCGTTTAGCATTTGCTTCAAGAACAGCCTCTAAGCTACCACCTTCACGAGATATCACACGATTAGCTCGTTCATGTTCATTCACCTCTATCCATATTCGTATCGATTTGACACCTAATTTGTATGCCCACCATCCAGCTAAACGTGACTCTATTATTTCAACATCAGCGCCTGAAATATTTTGTCGAAGAATTTCATCGAGTTCTTGGTCGACAGATTCATCGTTAACGCATATATTGCCAAATTCTGCTAAACTCAGGCCTCGCTTAGCTGCCTCATCACGAAAGATTTGACCTCCATTAATCGATTGCCAATTAAAATGGCTAACCAGTCCGCTAACTAGAGTTGATGTACCACTTCCGGGATATCCAGAGATGGTTATCTTTGGCATATTCACACCCATTGGTGTCGACAAACATCACACTTTTTCTTACGTGGTCCTGCTTTGCTAATCATATCAACACCACATTTTGGACAGGTTAATCCATCAATACCCGAGTAGGTTTCTGTTTTGGTAGTTTTCTTACTTCCCGTATTCTTTGGTGTGTCATTAGAGCTCTTTTTCTTGGTTTGAACCTTACTTTTTTGCCTGCGTCTTTTAGCATTTTTATCAACTGTTTTATTTTGATTTGCCACTAAATGAAGCAACGGTTCTTTCAATTTGTCTCCCGATGAAACCACAGGGTGTGTTCGATATCGAATTAGTTTTATGTGACGGTCGACAACTCTTCCAAAGGGTGCGCTCATGCAAATATAGGCACAAATCCATGCAGGGAAAAAGAGAAATTTATCGGTGAGTAAATTCCATTCAGAAGCCCACGGTAATGACACATAGTCCACTCTAAATGATTCAACTGTGGTGGTTAACCAAGAAAACACTGCAATGATAATTACCATAGTAAACATCATCGGTTTCATGGCACCCATTTGCACCTTCAATTGTTCAGGCATCATTTGTTGTTGCAAAAGAGTTGCTTTTTCTTGAAGTATTGGGTCTCTTGAAATCCTTGCATCATTCATCATACGTCGAACTTGTCCTTGTCGGTGTCCAATGTGTGCTTGTTCAATTGGGTCAAGGAAGAAACTTCGCAAAACTGTATTCATTAACATAGACATAGTTCCCAAAATAAGTACTGTGATGATGAAAAAGGACTCTTCTGGGAGTATTGGTGACAGAAGTGGGTCGGCAAATCCTCCCATCGTTGATCTTATTCCTGGGTTCATAATCAGTAATGTCATCAAAACCATGACCATCAGCATCATCATCATGGAACCACCCGGCGGCTGGGGTGGAGGCGGATTGTTGCCGTTTGCCATGATACCCTGAAATGAATGAAGGGCATGAAGGTTGGCATTGTTTGAGGCTTCTTTAGGCCAATCAAATATCAGTGATATTCAAACCATAAACGGTATTAGGGGTTTTTATGCGCCGCAAAGAACCATTAGAAGTGGAGTCTAATTGGAAACATCCTTTGCCAATGCCAATGCCATACCAACCGGTATGTGTTACTGAATTAGAGGCAATTGAACAAGTGGCATTACTCGCAATTCAACCTAGGATTTTTATGTGGACTGATTTAGAGCGTCATTGTATCAACGGCTGGGAATTTTTAGCCAGTGTAAGACAAGGGGTTCCTCCTCAAGGCATTGAAGCAGAACTTAATGCTTGGATGGAACAGTACCCTACGGCATGGCTTGCGGTAGATTTGCGAGACGGTGTAATGATCCCCTCAACCTCTAAGCCAATTGAGGAATTCCTCGCTGATTTGCCTAGACCTGTAATGGTCATTGTATCCAGAGATTCACAAAGTGAAATCTGGCCTAACTGGGTTTTACCACAATAATCAAGATTCAAAAGTCCATCCACATGATGCACAAGTAATTGCGTCTGCAGGGGTATTTGCTGAACATACAGGACAAACTTTCTCCTGAGCCTCACCTGATTCTTCTTCAACACTTGCTACTTCTTCTTCAACGACTTCTTCGGTTGAATCTGTAGTCCATGCTTTTGCTGCATCCTCAAGTTCTGCCTTCTTTAGG
>JAKMFF010000314.1 GCA_022425585.1 Candidatus Poseidoniaceae archaeon | reverse complement strand
GGCAAGTTTGACGAGCCAGGGCCAATCATGTATGGTATTGCAATCTTCATGACCATGTTCTATCTTGGTCCAGGAGATTTCTCAACCTTCGGTTGGATCTTCGACAAAGTTCTGTGAACTTAGTCGGTAGAAAATACCCAGAGGGAATGAATTTCCCCGTCAAGGTTGGCCTCGCCAGCCTTGTTCACGAATGGAGACTTGAGTAGCGCACGCTGAATGATATGGGCTTTTACCTCACGCCCAGCATCATTCAGTGCAGCAACGATTTGCCGGATGCTAGCAGGACCGTTATCGCGTAACCAAGCGACAATCCATTCAGCTTGCTGATGGTTGCGACGCCGTTCATCACTCCAACGTCTGCCCATGGCGGCTTGTCGACAAACATCTGTTTAAACCCAAGCCGAATTACTACTAACCATGCCTGAAGGGCCAGAAATCCATCGAGCAGCCAATCGTATCGCTAAGGCGTTAGTTGGCAAGACGCTGACAGATGTCGAATTTCATTACAAAACTGTAGAAGGATCTGAACATCTCTTTGTTGACAAGGAAGTAGAATATGTCAAAGCCCGTTCAAAGGGTCTACTGATTTCAGTAGGGGATTACGTCATGTATAGCCATAATCAACTCTATGGGCGTTGGACGGTTAACCGTTCGACAACCAAACCTAGGCCAACCAACCGTTCTTTGAGGGTTTTATTTGGTAATGAAAAAAACACCGCAAGACTTTGGTCAGCAACCGATATCGAAATTCTTGAACCGTGGGAGTTGCCAGGCCACCCATATCTTGCTAAACTAGGCCCTGATGTGGCTGATTCAGCAGTTGAGTATGATGATGTGTTGGCCCAAGTCTCAAATCCAAAATTTGCTCGAAGGCAATTAAGTGGGTTAATGCTAGACCAAGGCTTTCTAGCTGGAGTGGGCAATTATCTACGCAGTGAGATTTTGTTTGATGCCGGCATAAGTCCGTATCGAAAAACAGGCTCACTATCTAGCACTGAGCAAGAAGAATTGGCTAAGTCTGCCATTAACATCACCTCAACAGCATATCACGAAAAAGGCGTGACAGTCTCTCAAGAGTTGTACAAAGTTCTTAGAGACAACGGGCAAACCAAACGCCAAGCTCGCCACTATGTGTTTACCCGCGATGGTTTAGAATGCCATAATTGCCAGTCATTAATCGTCCACACACGATTATCAGGGCGTCGTTTAGACTACTGTCCGATTTGTCAAAAATAGCCTTACTATGTCCATTTTGGTGCAGGAGGCAGGATTTGAACCTGCGAACCGTTACGGACTGGGACCTCATCCCAGCGCCTTTGACCAAGCTGGGCGACTCCTGCAATAGGCTTCGCTAGTTAAGCGGATATATCAACACATCCGAGGATGTGGATTTAGACTATTTCTTGCCTATACTTCAATCAAGGTCAGCGCCGTTCATTAGCAGAGGTAGAGCTACTACCATGCTGCAACATACAGCTTGTATACCGGCTGAAATCAAGCCAATACCAGCGACAGCTTCTCCAAGAGTCTCATCTAAGTCACTTAGTGCGTTGGCAACAACTAGCGAAACAATAACTGTGCTCATAACACCAATACCGACAGCACCGAATCCCCACCAAACACCGGATTTTTTGTATTGGAACAACAGTACTCCAGCGTAAGCAAACATTCCGTTACTCGCGACAGCTAATGCGGTTAGAATATAAAACAAGGCGACATAGCCGCCACCTAAATCGCCTAAGTCAGCAGTGAAGTTCATTCCATTGAAAATAACCCCTATTCCACCAAGGATTATTGCGACGATACCGAAAACTTTCGGTCCACCGCTTTTATTCTGTACGATAATCACTTGTTGGCCCATGGCCCCGGCTGGGGCTACTTGGCCCATCATTTGTGCATCTTGTGGTTGCATGTTGGTTCTTTTCAATATTAGGTATATAAATGAATAACCAATGAAAAGGCATTTTCAACCAAAAATCAGTATTCAGCGGGCATCCGGCCTCTGGCCCTTAACCATAATTCACTAACCACAATCAGGCCATACAGCGAGGTCAACCATAGAGTTGGCCTGCCCCAATTAGAAGAAATTGTACTTGTTTCAGGAAGTAAGCCGCCAGATAGAGTAAGTAATATGCACAGCCATACCAGGGTGAAACAGTGAACTGCAAGCCTTAATCCAGCCATTATTTGACTTGAATTAGATTTCATTTCAGTAACCTGCGCTCCAGTAAGCACTGCAGAAAAACCAACAATCTTGTCCAAAGCACTACCGCCATTCCATCCGATTTTGCCAAGTCTAAATCGATTGACAAACTCAATAATCGCAAAAATCGACACCCATACAACAACGACCTCTAACAATGGTTGTCCACCCAATAAGTCTAGATCGCCAAACTCAGACCACAGGACGAGTATCCATAACCAAGCAACAAGGAATAATTGGAAAACCCTGGCAAACTTTGTCAATTTGCGTAATAGTTCAGTATCATGAGATAGTAAACCCTCAAGCGCTATCACCAGTCCTGTTACTGCAGAAATACTAGCACCAGCAAGAATCCACCACCAGTCCAAATCTCGGTCACGCCAAGCTAACATTAACGCAACTAAAGTCCAGCCAAGCGCGATTACTGAAGCGGTATTAACTGCAGCCTGCATCGTATAAAGCGGGTCACGGCCATCTTTGAGCACAGCAAGACCGCCCATTAGTCGAACTTCGAATGCCGAATCATCAACAACTCCATGGGCAGCAGCAGTCATCCCGCCAATCGACTTGACTCTAGCAGCCTCTACTAGACCAATTTCATCCTTTAGATCTGATTTGTTCCACGAAGATCCTCGACTCGCGGCTTTTGCCGCCCCAGCGCCCCGGTTCTTGCTTTTACCAGACGATCTAGTCTTAGCCCATGCTCTAATTTCGTCAGAAATTATCTCTTCAACTTGGTCTTCATTTAGCGGTGCGCCGTGGTCGGTATACAACCACCTACATTGAATCGGCACCGGAGCCGGGTCAACATCTGGCGCAACCATTTGAAATTGTCCAGGGCCCAAAGTTGGCAGTTGTGCAACCAAGTCTAGGTCGCCCCCGCTTTCCTTTAGCAGGTGCCTTACTTTCTCAACGTCTTGTGGTTGAGTGAATCTGCCGATGAAGGTAGTATTGGCTTGGGCTAGAATTTTGTAATCAACATCGCTGACATTTTGCGTTGCTAAAACACAGGCTACGCCGTATTTCCTTGCCTGTTTGAAAATCAGTTTGATGAGGTCTTTAGCTGGCGGATTTCTTGGATGAGGTGGCAGATAAGGCGCTACTTCATCCATGAAAAATAGCAGTTTTAATTCCCCATCAGCCGGTTGCTGAGTTAACATCCAATCGTATAATTCACGGGACAATTCTTGCACGAAATATTGCTTTTGCGCCTCATCTTGAATGGTATTAAGGTAGACAATATTGAGCGGAATTTTACCTGGAATCGCCGGTTCGACAAAAGAGTCAATGTCAATAGGTACGCCATTAGAAAACAGCAATTGGTTTACTCCTGAAGAGAATGCTGAAAGCCTACGGGCTAGGTCGTTTCGAGTTGTTTTAGGCAAGCGTTCTTCGAAGTCTGGCAGACCAAATTCAATCATTACTTCTTCCCAAGTAGGTACATCCAATTTGTCCTCTTCATCTTCCTCAACAAAACACTGCGGGTATAATTGGCGGATAAATTCGTGATGCGGCTCACGCACTACCTTTGCTAAGGCTCTAAAATCACCAACATCAAGGCCAAGTTTAGTACCTTCAACTAACACTTCATACAGGAATGGTTTGATGACTTTTCCTTGGGCTTTTTCAACATCATAGCCGGCAAGGCTGGTAAATCCAGCCGCCACCATATCCCAAGCAGTAATCGCTTCTTCAGGGTCTAAATCAGCCGGAGGAGCCCTAAATGGATCGATACATAACGGTAGACCTTTGCTTCGCAGTGGCGTCCAAATGCGGACTTCACACATATCAAGCAGTTGTCTTGCTCTTGCAACATCACCGTCTTGGTCAATCAAATCTTGCTCATCAATCCCTAATGCGAGTCTAGCCAAATCTCCTTGTGGGTCAATTATCAGCGATGGGATTTTAGCAATTGCAGCCTCTTCAATTAACGCCTTTGCCATAACGGTTTTTCCAGAACCGGTTGAACCGAGCATTGCAGCATGTCTAGCAAGTACCTGTGGCGGGATGTCAATCGGTTGCTGATTGTCGCGTCGATGGCCAAGAAACATGCCTTTGGGCTTAAAGTTCGATTTTGGTTTACTAGACTCAACCATTGCTGAATCAGCGGAAAAAATATCGCCAATGATACGAGCTAGACCACCGTCTTTCTCGTCCACACCTGCCCCCAAACCATTGGAGTCAGATGCCCCATCATCGGACACCATTACAATAGGCAACAGCGCTAGAGGTCTTCAAAGGTACGGAGGTTTTACTCTGGGCCAACCCGATAAGGGTGCCTTAGATTAACATCCGCCTTACTTAGACAGGCTAGGTAAGAAAGCATTAGCCGCTTTCTCACAAGCATTGGCAACATCATCCATTCTTTGTAGAACTCGATACATGTGCATTGCCGCAAGTGCGTCATCGTCTCCAGTAGAGAATACATGTGCAGCCGCTTTTGCTTCAACTTCATCAGCTTCATGTTCTTTCAAATTGACTTGTTTAATCAATCCTGCAACCTTTGCTTTAGCAGCCTTTGTTTCTCCGCCAATAGATAGATCACGCATTGCTTCAGCTGTTTCCTTATACACAGAAACAGTCTCTGAAACGACCTCCGCCATTTCCTTTAGCATCTTTCTGGCTGTTTTGTCTTGGTACAATTCTCTGAAACTTATCTGCTCAGCAACATTCTGTGCATAGTCGGCAATGCGGTCTTGACGAGTTAGCATATGTAAGAAATCATCCATAGACACCATCAATCTGATATCTTGTTCCGACATTCTCCTGCGTAATTCTGCCTTGATATTATCTGCATCTAATTCAGCTTCGATTGTCGCTTTAATTTCCTTGCTAGCGTCCTTACCATCTGCTGCCTTGTTAACCGCAGTTAGCATGTGCCCTACGGTAACTTCAACCGCTTCAGCGTGATCATGGAATAGTTCGAAAGGTGTTGCTGCTTTTTGTTCGCTCTTCCCTGCATCTGACAGTGCTTCTTCGACGTATATCTCACCGTCTCGAGTTTGCCACATAACGGTCGCTACTGCGATGAATGCTATTGGAAGCAGAATTATCATTTTTAGATTATCTCCGCCAGAGATGACATAAATTGTTGCGGCTCCAAAAGCCGCAACCGGTACACTAGCGACCCATGATGCGGCAATCTTGCCAAACACTCGGAAATCAACTGCTTTAGCTCCACCAGCAAGCCCTACTCCAACAACTGCACCAACCAAAGTATGGGTTGTCGAAACCGGTACTGCTAGGAACGGCATTGAGAAAATCATTATCGTTGTCGCGGCACCAAATTCTGCGGCAAATCCTCTTGTTGGAGTGATTTCAGTAATTTTCTTACCGATAGTTTCCATAACTCTCCACCCCCAAGTCATTACACCAATTGCAATCCCTGCTGAACCCAGTAAGACCAGCCACAATGGAATTGGAGCCTTCTCCATCAACATTCCAGTATCATTGGATAATACCTGCCAAACAGCAGCCATAGGACCAATTGCGTTAGAACGGTCGTTTGCACCGTGTGCGAATGCAACATAGGCAGCGGTAATAATTTGTAACCAGACGAAGATTCTTTCAACACCTTTGAAACCTCTACTCTCCTCATTGATGTCGATTCTTCTAAGAACCAAGTAAAGGCCAAACGACGCAATAGCGCCAATTATTGCCGCCAATAACAGCGAATTCGCTGGAAACCATGCGGTTTCTAGGAATGGATTCCAACTTCCGTCTGGACCACCATCTTCAGGCTTGAAAGGCAACCATTCGCCCTTGTCTTCGATCCATCCATTCGATTGGGCTTTTGAAAAGAATCCCTTGAGTGCTTTGAATTGCAGAGCAAGACCCAGAACAAAGAAAGTTGGGAATGCTAAAATCGGTGCCAACCACAAAGACCGCCCTTCCGGATTTTCTGCATCCAAAATTGTTTTCTTAATTATCCAATAAGAGAAGAATGCTACTAGTCCACCCATCAAAGGACTGGCAATCCAACTCATCACCACTTTTTGAACAACTTCCCAGTTGATGTAAGAGGTGTTGTGGTCGACCTCAAGAACAAGCCCGACTCCAATTATTCCGCCAATGATAGAATGCGTTGTTGAAACCGGAAGGCCAAACCGTGTTGCTATTGTTAACCAGGTTGCTGCAGCCATCATTGCGGCGATGAAACCAAATGCAATATCCTGCGAGATATCAGGAGTTACTTGAGTAAAATCTACTTCTAAAATCCCTTTCCTTACAGTGTCAGTTACCGCATCTCCAGCGAAAAAAGCTCCACAAAATTCGAAGATTGCTGCGATAACCACTGCCTGTTTTAGGGTTAAGGCACGAGAACCAACCGAGGTCCCCATTGCATTAGCAACATCATTTGCTCCAATATTCCACGCCATGTAAGCGCATACAATTAGCGCTAGGGCTACGACAATCATTGTGATAGGTTCCATCAATAGTCTCCATAGAACAACAGATTATATCCTAATGCCTAAGTAATCTATATAGTTGTATATATTGCGATGAACTGATACGAATGAATACAGGTCCAGGCAGTATAGATGTCAGAAAAATACAACTTACTGGGGGCTCAACCTACACACTTTCCCTACCAAAACCCTGGGTTGAGGAAATGGAGTTGAACCCTAGAGACGGTGTTAGAGTTGATTGGCGGCCAAGCGGAGCATTACGGCTTTCCCCACTCAATCGAGCAAATTTCCAGACAAGAACGGTAGCCATTAACGCGGCTAATTTACCCACAGATTCCCTTCACGATCACCTAATGGGCGCCTATATATCTGGTGTT
>JAKMFF010000286.1 GCA_022425585.1 Candidatus Poseidoniaceae archaeon | reverse complement strand
CCGAAACCCGATACAGTCTAGCTGTGCTAGTCATACCACTGATAGCCTTTGGCGAACCTGAGATGGCAACAATTTTTTGATTTGGCAGCACCGTTCCAACATTTACCAACCCAGTTAACGCTGCTTGCATAGTTAGAGAACCGCGGTCTAATTCTTTGGTAACCATGCTATCTACTCCGGGCAAGAGTTGGACTTTGCGAGCGGTTGCGATACTGTTAGTGACTGCAGTAACCGGAATACCTGGGCGATATGAAGATACTAATCTAGGAGCATTGCCGCGCTCAGTGGCAACAAGAATCCTTGACGCTTTAGCCATCTTAGCCAGTTCTACCCCAGCATGAGCAACAGCCCTTGTAGACTTAAAACGGGTGATTGATTCAGGTTTGAGTTGGCTAGAATCCAAACCCTGTTCAGTAGATAGTGCTATTTTAGCCATTGTTTCTACCGCTTCGAGCGGATAATCTCCCGATGCTGTTTCGCCAGAAAGCATTACTCCAGTTGCGCCCTGCCTTATGGCGGTAGAAATATCGCTTACTTCTGCTCTAGTCGGACGAGGATTAACCGTCATCGTCTCAAGCATTTGGGTTGCAACAATGACTGGCATACCCCTCTCTAAGGCACCGTCGATGATTCTTTGTTGGGCAAGAGGTACTTCTTCAAGCGGAATCTCTACCCCTAAATCCCCCCTAGCAACCATTACTGCGTCAGCAACATCCAAGATAGCGTCGAGCTGCTTGAGCGCCATTGGATGCTCAATTTTAGCAACTAACCAGGTTGATAATCCTCTAGCCTTGATAGCATCCTTAGCCGGCTGCATATCTTCTGGAGTCCTGACATAAGATACGGCAATAAGATCGGCACCGGTATCCAGTGCATGCTCTAGGGCAAGTTCGTCCTTAGGACCAATCGCTGGCAAATCAACTAGAGTTCCTGGAACATTGATGCCTTTTCTGGAACTGATTGGCCCACCGTCTTCTACGCGACACACAACAATTCCTGAGCGTTGTCCAGTGGTTGATTTGACACTTAACCGGATTAATCCATCAGAAAGTAAGACTGGGTCGCCGGGTTGTAATTCTTGGGACAACCCATCATATTGTACAGGTAACTTGTGAGCGCTAGCATCAGCCATATTTGCCACCCCGCAGTGGAGAGTAACCTCATTACCCATGGTCAAAACATGGACTCCATCAAATTCGCCCAACCGCAGTTTTGGCCCGGGTAAATCAGCAAGAATACAAGTTGGGCGGCCCAATTCCTGCTCCATGCTTCGAATTCTAGCGTATAGTTCGGTTTTTTGCTCCGGCTCACCGTGTGAATAATTCAACCGACAAACGTTCACACCTGCACTAAGCAGGGCAGATAACATAGCATCGTCTTGGGACGCAGGGCCAATTGTAGCAACAATGCGGGTTCTTCGCATATCTCATCCTCGGCTCACCCTATGAAAGGACTTTCTCAATATATTTAGTAAATTATTCACTTGTAATGAAGAATTATCACGAATGATTCTATTTTTTGGTCATTCACTTTTTCGTTATGAATCGCAATTATCCATTCACCATCACCATAGGTAGATTCAGTGTCAGTAAACATGTAAGAAGAGAGTAGCATCAAAACACAGTCACTTTCATCATCACAATCACCCTCTTCACGATTGTCTAGCGGAGTTTCGGTGGTATTCTTGGCCTCATCTTCATCTTCACTATAGGCATAGATATCGAGTTTATTTCGACAGTTATTGCCCTCACCCGGAGTTATATCCGTACAATCATCATCAATTTGCGGATAGGACAATATTACCTCGACTTTTCTTATTGTATTGCCTTGTTCTTTGTCATAAACTACCGGCATTTCAAATTCTATTTCTTCGGGATCGTTGGAATTCCCGCCACCGATTAGCCAATCTGAGTCGGACCAATGACCGTAAAAGGAAACATAAACTTTGATTTTATCGCCGTCCATGCCACCTAAGTTATTGGTTACAGAGAGGTTGATTTGGTATTCACCGGGGGCAACATCTTTCCATTCGGCATTTTCACCGGTCAAATCAGCATCGTTTTCGGTATTACCATCACCGTCTGAATCAACTTCTAAGTCCAAATCCCATGAGTACTCGGAAATGTATTGCTCATCGCCACCAGCATCACTATCTGATGCGGATAACTGTACATCCCTGACATCTTGAATTTCTCTGTCAGAACCAGGGTCTTTGTCCATTGCACAAATCCACAGCATGATGTCACGGGTGTTGTCAATTTCATCATACTCGCAGTCCTCTTCATCGGTGTATTGGGTTATTTCTGCAGTAGGGGAGCCAACAGGAGCCTCAGATACTGTGATGTCTTTTGTTTGGCTATTACTTTTGGAACCAGAAACCACTGTCAAAGTTACGCTGTAAGTGCCCTCAACTTCCCAACTACAGGATATTTTTTGGCCAGTTTTATCAGCTGAGCCGTCCCCATCACAATCC
>JAKMFF010000186.1 GCA_022425585.1 Candidatus Poseidoniaceae archaeon | reverse complement strand
AGCATAGGGCAGGTTATCCACGTGTTACTGAGCAGTTCGCAAAGAATCTAATTTCTTTCTACTCGCATGGCTTAATCGAACTCCAAAAGCGGTCGCCTCTGGCAGGATCAACCAGATTTCTCTTGTTCTGATCCTTAGGTTACCTGTCGCATGATTTATTGCTGTCTCTAAAAAAATTGGCGAGAAAATATTGCACTTGAGCTCTTGCACAAAAATACATCATAATCTCGATCACCTTCCTGACCTTGAACCATGATGGTTTTTCAAGATCGCAATATCTTCGGCATTGCGTAAAGAGAGGATAGATTTCTTCATCGTCCGAAGACTCAGAATCTAACGCCGTTCTCAACAACGCAAGCAACTCAGCCACTGACCCCCCCTATATCAAGATACCCGATGACGAATTGACAAAAAACAATCAACTGCGACACAAAATTAGCAATTTAACAGAGAGATTGAATCCTAAGAATTAGATTTATTCTGCCCCGAAGAATTGCCTAATCATCGGATGCATTTCCATCGCTTGTTCTTTCTGAATTTGCTCATATGTACGTAAAATGATACCTACGGCAAGCAATAGACCCGTACCAGTAGCATTACCTACGGTACCGAGTAGATCAGCTCCTGCAGCAAGTAATCCTACGAAGGCACCTGAGAAATAGGTCACTGGAGGAATATAATTTTCAAGAATCTTTTCAAGAACCTTAGGGTTCTTTCTGAATCCAGGAATTTGCATACCAGTTCTTTCGATTTGCTTTGCTACATCCTTGGTACCCATATTGGTAGTATCAATCCAGAATTTAGCGAATACCATAGAACCAACGGTCATCAAAACAACATAGAATATTACGTGCACCATAATTTGGGTTAGGCTATGTCCAAAGGCATCTCCAGTTTGGTCTAACAACGGGATTAACCAATCATTAACCCCATTTACCATACTAGCATACCAGGCAAAACCTCCAGAAGCCGTAGTCTGACCCTGCTCGTAAGTACCGATGTACTCCGATAAGGAGCCGTAACCTTCTCGGCCCAAGAATGGTGTTTGTGATAGGGTCGGATGGCTCCAGAATAGTAGAGTAAACATATTGATATTGGCTAGTAGTGCAGCCATCAAAATAACTGGAATGTTAGAGGCATATACTAGTCTAATTGGGTATTTTCCTCTATGACCTCTAACTTTACCGTGAGTTAATGGCAATTCGAGTTTACTAGATTCTGCATATGCAACAACCAAGAATACCACTACTGAGGAGAATAAGGCTGCTAATGGATTTACGTGAGTCAGTAATATCGTTTCAAAACCATCAAAACGAATCATTTCTGAATTCGTCGCCTCCCTGAACATATAGAAAATCATTGGCAAAGTACCAGACGGTGGATTGGACATAGAGTATCCAAGACCACTAGTCACTGGAAGCGGTGATAGTGTTCCAACGAAGGTTGATTGTGAAACACCTGCAGCAATGAACAATGACATACCAGAACCAATACCCCATTTGGAAACTAACTCATCCAGCAAGAATACTAGATATGATCCAGCAAACAACTGCGCAACGATTACGAAGTTTGCCCAGCCCATACCGTATGAATCGATTAGGAATTCCATTGGGTCAAGGAAACCATAAGTCTGAGGAATCGCCTCAATTGGAATCATAATCAAGACAAGTAGTTTTTGTACACCTTGGTACATAGCTTTGTCTTCAGAGTTGGATAAGTCAAGTCTGATGATTTTAGCACCAGCAAATAATTGCATGATAATTGAACCGGTAACAATTGGTCCAATACCTAAGTGCATGATGGTACCTGAAGCACCAGCCATGATTGATCTAAAACCGCTAAACAGGTCAAGGGCTTGCCCAGACAGACCGTATAGCATAACATTGGTCATAGCGAAATAGATAATCAAAACGAATGTAGTAGTCCACATTTTTTCGTTAAACCTAACGTGACGTTCTGGCTTAGTGATTGTGGGATAAACATCCACGAATCTATGAAGAGCGTAAAGTCTACTGCTTTTGTCTCCACTCCACATGAAACAAGTTAGCGCAGCAGCAGCACCAAATCCAAGCAGCAGTATACCGACTAGGAAAAATCCTACACCGTCTTCATAACCGCCCCATTTGGCAGGTCTTACATACCAAACTGCAATTCCAGCAATCGCTAACCATCCTAGCAGTTTTCCATATCGACCAATTACCGGAGCATCCTTCAATCCTTCCGGCAATTCCCTATTGAAACACCACATCAGATATGCAACATAAACGACTGACATTACTAAACCAAATTGTGCAGCATTTCTTACTGCATCAATTTCACTAGAAAGTTCATCAGACTGCCAGTAGATAAGCAGACCGAAATATAATACTCCAGTCAGTGCGATTGCCCAAGGTATTGGCTTATGTTTCATTGTTATCCCACCTTATGATTCACTCTTCTTCAAATTCGTCCCAGTCTTCCGCATCCATATTCAATGAACCGCCAGCTGCTTCGATTTTCTCTGTAGCTTTTGCACTTGCTTCAGATACAGTAACTGTTATTGCTTTAGAAATTCTTCCGCTACCTAGTAATTTATCTATACCCATTTCTGTTAGGTTAACTGAATCACCATCACCGGCTAAGTCTTCAAGTTGTCCAACGTTAACTGTGGTGTTGACATTTCTAAGAGATGGATGTCGATTAAAGCCGTGCATACCCCAATGTTTTGGCATATACTTGATTCTAGTCATGACTCTGTGCTTGTTGATACCTGCAAGACCACGACCTCCTCTCTTTCCAGCACCTCTTCCTGCTTTTTTACCGCGACCGTGGTAGCGGTTTCTTCCACGATGTTTGTTTGCTTTTATTCCCATTATCTCACCTCAAATCATCCTATCAACTAATGAGTTGATTTCATCGCCTCTTGCACCAAGTGCTCCACCAATGACGAAAGAACGCTTGATTCCACCCCAGCCTTTGGGGCCTCTTGGTGGATGTAATCTGAATACTCTCTTCAAACCTGGAACATCTTTTACTTTGGAATCCCCAGAAGTAACGGATTTAGCGAAGTCTGAAATATTCTTGAAATCGGTTGAATCTTTGACAATATCATCAGTCAAAGGAGAGTCACCAGACATTCTGCCACGCTCAGCAAGCATCTTTTCGACTGTTGCTTCGGTAGCTTCTCCCCAAGTGATGTAGTCTTTTGCCTTTTGTAGCATACCACGATATTGATCATTTTCAGGAATGATTACTGCATGGTTGACCTTGGTCAGATTTAGGTAATCCATAGTTTCCCTAATTGAGCGCTCAACATTTACAT
>JAKMFF010000184.1 GCA_022425585.1 Candidatus Poseidoniaceae archaeon | reverse complement strand
GGCGCCAAATTAGCGATTGCTACCGAATTAGCAATCTGTGGCTATCCACCTAGAGATCTTCTACTTCAGCCGGATTTTATCACGACATCATTTGAATCTGCTAACTCTTTGAACGTAGACATACCTGTTTTAGTTGGCACACCAGTGCCTAGCGAAAGTGATAGGAATTTACCGGCTAATGGCGTAGTTCGCTCAGGTTCACTCAATGCCTCGCCTAACGGGGAAAATACCAATCGAGTGGTGGCAAAAAAGCAGTTGTTGCCATCATATGATGTGTTTGATGAGACAAGATATTTTTCACCAGCAAATCGCTCAGGAATTTGTCGTTCAATCGGTAATGTAGACCTCGGAGTAACGATTTGTGAGGATGCATGGCAAGCCGCCGGACTTACACCGTCTGCTTATGGACAAGACCCGATTGATAGTTTGGCTGAATGGGGGCGTCAGGGGGTTGCTCTTGATGCAACCGTGAATCTTTCAGCATCGCCATATCATGCTGACAAAGTAAGTTCTCGAGTCAAAGTTTGCCGAACAGCAGCGCAAATTCTGCAGCATCCATTTTTACTAGCCAATCAGGTTGGTGGCAATGATGATTTGTTATTTGACGGCTGTTCCCTCGTCGCTTGGCCAGATGGCACCGTAGTAATCGCGCCAGCATGGCAAGAGGGTGTACTGTTAGTCGATTTAGACATGCCAGAGAATTCAAAATGGGTTGGTATGGAAGAAGATGATGCATTATTTGTTGGCACAGATAAAATGAAGACATTGACTAATGATAGTGACGGTAGCGAGGATTTAGACTCGCTAATTGAAGACATTACTGATGCAGTAATTACTGGTTTGGCAGACTATTGTCGAAAATCTGGCATTAAACAAATTGTGCTTGGATTATCTGGTGGCATCGATTCTGCAGTCGCTGCATGTGTTGCTTGTGCTGCTGTTGGTTCGAGCAATGTTTTGGGTATCGCAATGCCGAGTCGTTTCTCATCACAGCACTCACTTGATGATGCAGAATATACTGCAAAAGCACTTGGGATGGAGTTCAAAATACAACCAATCGATGAGATGCATAGTGCCTTAGAAGGCCAAATCAATGATGTATTAGATAATGGCAATCCGGTGGCGTCTGAAAACATCCAATCTCGATTACGAGGTATAATTGTCATGGCACACGCCAATGCCCAATCAAGAATGGCTATTGCAACCGGAAACAAATCTGAACTTGCTCAAGGTTATTGTACGCTCTATGGCGATATGGCAGGGGGCTATACGCCGCTTGGCGACTTGTACAAAATGCAGGTCTATGCATTAGCGGAGATTTTCAACCAGCGAGCCAAACAAAATGGAATTGAGCCGCCAGTTAATCACTCAACCCTGACTAAACCTCCTTCGGCTGAGTTGGCACCAAATCAAAAAGACGAAGATTCACTTCCACCATATCAGGTATTAGATGAAATTCTGCGACTCCATATTGAACACACCATGGATGCAGATGATATCGTTGCCGAAGGCCATCCACGTGCCGATGTCATAGATGTCTTGACTAGATTAGAACGTAATGAACACAAAAGATGGCAAATGTCTCCAGCTCCAAGAGTTACCAGCAAAGCCTTCGGTCAAGGCTGGCGCAGACCATTGGCATCTAGGCATGATTGGCGTGATTGACTTCGATGGTCATAAAAATCAATTGTACTACCTCGCACCATGTCGGGCACAGTAGTCAATGTTGCTGGCTATCGCTTTGCTGATATGCCCGACCGCGACGAACTTCGCCAACCATTCAGAGATTTGTGTCAAGAATTAGACCTCAAAGGAACAATTTTATTGGCCCATGAAGGTATCAATTTCTTCTTGGCTGGAAGTCAAACATCGATTGATTCCTTTGTTAAGTGGCTTGAAGAAGATGCCAGATTCATCGATATACCGCTCAAAGTATCATATTCGGATTACCAGCCATTTCGCCGCATGAATGTCCGCCTGAAGAAGGAAATTATCTCACTAGGCC
>JAKMFF010000264.1 GCA_022425585.1 Candidatus Poseidoniaceae archaeon | reverse complement strand
CCTGCGCAAATCCCAAGCACCGGTATGTCAAGTTCTAGGTATGCCGCACAGTTACCTAACTCGCCGGTCAAACCAACTCTTGCTGCTCCGCCAGAGAGAATTATCCCATCTAGTTCTCGAAGCTGTTCAACGGGAGTAGTATTGTCGATGATTTGGGTATCTACCTTGAGATAACGTAGCATTCTCCATTCTCTATGTGTCCATTGACCGCCATTATCAACAACATCGATGACTAGTGGCTTATTGCTCAAACTAACACCTCACTCTGTTGCGTTCTTTCTAGTATGAATGAATGATTGGACACATAGGTAGGTGTAAATTGAGCCAGTGACTAAGAGCATCAACATTGAACTTGAAGCATAATTAATCCCATCGGACATTACCATGAAAAATCTAGTGCCGCCAAGTGCGCATAGCAACCCGAAACTTACTGCGATATGCATCCACAATTTCTTTTTGTGTGGTTGGAAGTTGGTCATTAGTCCCGAGATTAACAACGGCACACCCATTATTGAAGGTATGAATGAGGTGATTGATTTAGAACCAGACAGTAACGATACTGCAATACCCCATGCAATAAGTAATCCTCCATACCCAATTGTAAGGTTAGTCATCGATATACCCATCGGTTTATACTCGTCTGCCATGACTACGCCTCTAACTGAATATCTAAAATTGCTTTGAAACAATTGATGAATGATTGTCTGCTGGATTAGGACGGTCGCCTATGGATTTATCACAGATTCCAGATGGTTGGCCCGGTAATATCTGGCTGGAAGGTAAGACTATTGTTCACTTACAACCGAACCAGGAAAGGCCGACACACATGCCCCGGGGACCGGCAAAAAAAACTGGCGGCGGTTTTCTTAATCCGGCCATGGCACCTTCTAGAACAAGGTCAGTTATGCTGTTACAAGACGCCTTAGAAAATAACTGGTTAACGCCTAAAGATAAACCGATTCGGGCTTTAGATGCCATGTGCTCTACTGGCGTAAGAATAAGACGTTGGCGTAATGAAATACCAAACTCCTTGCAAAGCAGATTGAGAATTACCGGTAATGATCTGAACGATTTTGCATTATCGTGGGCAATAAACTCACACAGAACAAATTTGCCACAATATACTGAAAATATTGAAATGAATCTTGACAGGTATGGTTCCATGGCTCAAAGAATCCCAGTTGATGGAATTTACCTGCAAAAAATGGACGCTAAATTAGCCATGGCTGATGCTTCCTATCAGTGGATTGATATTGACCCATTTGGCTCACCTGTCGCATTTATTGATTCAGCGATTCAAAGCTTAGCGCGTACCGGAGTACTAGAAGTAACGGCAACAGATACTGCAGCATTAACTGGGTCGTCATCCAGTTCGCAAAAGCGCAGATATGCTGCCAAGGGGATTGTCGATGATTATGCTCATGATGATGCAGTTAGGGTGTTATTGGGGCTTATTGCAAAAACCGCGGCGATGCATGACCGGGTAATCAAACCGATAATGGCGTTATTTGACGGCCATCATGTCAGAGTTAGCGTGTTAATCAAATCAAGTAAGGAAGAAGCCTCTAATTTTCAGGACAGTATTGGCTGGCGCTTACGTTGTGAAGACGTACCTTACAAATTTGTGAGATACCCCAATCAAGAGCAAGTTGATTCTGCAAGTGGGCCTTTGTGGATAGGGCCGTTGATGGATAAGGAAATAGCAGGTAGAATGACTATTGAGAAAGCTATGGAGACCTGTTTGCCAAATGACCAAGAAATAGAGCTGGTAAAATCAAAGGGCCTAGAATGGAGCGATACTGACACAGAATATGCTGCTAGAGAAATGGCCCGTAGTGTCAAGCACATTGCTCAGGCTGCTGATTTACTAAGTCGAGAACATCTTTTACTAAGTCTGGATGCAATGCCAAGACTTGCTGGAACAAAGGGGACTCCAAAAATGGAGTATGTTCTAAATGACCTTGTTGAATTAGGCTACTGCGCCGCTAGATATCCTGATATGGACCCTATGTTTGCCACTGATGCACCATTTAACAAAGTATTACAGGTAGTCAGAAAGTATCACAATTAGCCAAATGAAGGGTCAATAAAATCATCTTTTTCTTCTGGCGCTGGCAACATTGTAGCAGTATTTTCAAACACGTCTCTCACACTGTTTTCTATCTCTCTAGCATTCTCTAGTAAGTCTCCAAGTGGTATCTCTAGGCCTGTCAAATCACATACTGCTTCAATGGCTATTGCAGCAGCCCTGGCATCGGGATACATTGGGCTTGCCTCGGCTAGTAGTGCTGTAACATCTATGCCTAGGCGATCACCTTCGCCAAGTAAAAACCCAGTTATTCCGGCAACTATACCTTGTTGAATTGGCTCTATACCGGCTCTCTTTAGGTCATCTCTAGCTGATTTTGATGAACCTACTCCGTACAACTCACCCTGCTGGAGTTGTTGGTCATTTGAAGTGACTCCATCGATGATAATCAACTTGTCAAATCCTCCTTTAGTATACCATTCAAGCACCGTTGAAGCGAACATAATGTCTTGCTTATCTTGGAATTTTATTTCTGAAGTGAAAACACCAATGCCCTTGCCTTGGTAAACCCTTACTGGATGTTTGGGTATTTCATCTTGGATTAATGCAACGGCTGGAAAATCCGCGTTTAATACAGTTCCCAACTGATTTAATCTCAGGGTTCGAATTATGTGAGAAGCCGCAATGACTCCTACCATCCCAGCAGTAGTAAATCCAGCAATTGCAATTCCACCAGTAGTTGGGTCTGCTCCGCTCTTTAAGACAAGAGCGTATCCCTTAAACTCGTGTTCTGTCATGCCTACCGATACATGCGTCAAGGCGGGAGTTTGAAAAGACTACTATCAATTCCTCATACAATTATAACTTCAGTAATTAATTGTAAACAATTATCAATGTCCAACCCTTGGGTTTTATTGAGATACCATGTCTGATATGAGCAAGAT
>JAKMFF010000243.1 GCA_022425585.1 Candidatus Poseidoniaceae archaeon | reverse complement strand
GTAGTATACATTCCAGGTCTGTATTCATCATAACGTCCAATTTGATAATCAAACGGACATTGCCAACTGGAGTTTGGACCTTTAGTAAAGTCGAATACCCAATAATCATCGGGGAGCAAAACTACTGGATGAAACAGTGATTCCCTTCCGACCATACCTGTGCGAACTGGTAGATATTTTTGATTCTTGGCCGAAAAGTCAAGACCTAGTTGCCTTAGGACATTCTATGCTTGTTGCCTACTGTGTCCTGTTGGCAATCAGTATAATTCCAGGCTACGCGTTATGTAAAGTGCTTGACGGCACTGCTGATAACCTCCGGAAATCAATGCTAAGCCCGGCCTTAGGATTATTGCTAATATACGGTTCCTGCGGAATTATTTTGATTTCAGGGTTATGGACTTGGGAACTTGCTTCAGCAGGTATTTTATTGTTGAATACGTTAGCAATTGCTCATATTAAACGACGAGTAAATGTCGATAATGGTTTGACGCCGTGGCAAAAACTTGAAGCGGCAATGCACGGGATGATTTTACCTAGTGATGACCAAGAGATTACTGATGAGGTTACCACTCAACAATGGTTTCAATCGCACCGGTCAAATTATAATTATATAATCGGTGGAATTTTAGTAGTCAGCATTGCTATGTTGCCATTAATCCAGAAATTACCCTTTGGAGTAGATTGGATTGGTTTTGCAGTACTTGCAGGACAAATAGCCGAAAATGGCAGTTTAGTATTGACTGGAACCAATGAAGGATTCTGGACTTATCCACCGGCTTTTCCGGCATTGGCTGCATGGCTACAGGAAACGATTGGAATCGATTCAGGTACTGCTGTATTCCATCTAGGCCATTATACTCTAGCAATATTGATAATCGGCCTTGCTGGAGCAATGGACCATCATGGTTCTGGAGGACATTTCTTTATTGCTGTGGCCCTTGGTTTTGGCCTCTTTGCTAAGACTTACGATTCAGGATTCCCAACAATCGCCAGCCAGTTAGGATTAGTCGTTGGCCTGTTGGTGTTACTTAGACCATCTTCAAATCGCGGAACACATCACACTCGAGGATTTATTATTGCAGTTTCTTGTGTTGCGCTTATCCACCCTACGGGGGCAATATATCTCGGAATTTTAATGACTGCTCACATAATAATTGGTCTGAGTCTGCGAGCAGAATACGCTGAAAACCTCCAAAGATTGTTATTTGCTTGTTCGGTTTTATTAACTATCGCGGTTGCTATTTCAGTTGTATTCTTGGCCCCACGGATGCTAAATGAAGCTGTTTTTGCCGAATACGGATGGCAAGGAGGCAAACCCTTGCTGACCTATAATGGATTATTACTGATATTTGCCATCATTGCCGGGTTTAAATTACGCCGGACTGTTGAAGGCCGATTACTTATCTTATGCACGGCTATGTTGTGGGTACTGAGTTCAATTCACATAATTGAGGGATTACAAAGTATACCCGTACTATCTCTGTTATCTTACACTCTTTATTCTATGGGGCTGCACGCCTTTCATGTACCACTTGCTGCACTAATTGCGCTATGGATTAGCCCATCAACAAAGTTGACTGGAGTAGATGACGAAGTGGGATTATTGTCTATTGGCTGGGACCCAACTATCAAAGAAAAGTTAGCCAAAGTACTCAGTGCATCTGTACTAGTTGGCATACTTTTAGCCAATGCAGTGGTGATTCAAATCGCTCAGCATGAAGAGTTAAGACCGATTACTAACGGAGACCTAACTCTACGAGAGTACTTAGAAAAATTGCCCAGTGGCAGTATAATATACACTGAAAATAATCATTGGGGACATTTCTATGACACCCCAGCAAATGTTGCAACAACCAGCATCCCAACACTTGGTTTAGTTAATGTAGAATCGACAATTCATCCTCTGGCCACATCTGGGATTTTATACGATAACCTCACCAAAATTCAACAATTAGGCATTGACTACGCAATAAGTTCACCAATCGGGACAATCGGTTGGAAATTGGCAGAATCCAGATATTGGAGTGTCCTAGAAGAAGCAGATGGCAGTAGATTATGGCAGTTCAATCTTGCCGGCGATTCAAATCAGGCGATGCTTGCTCCGGTAATTGATGAGTCTTGCCAGGAGGGGTGTGAGATGCGCTTAGATCCTTGGCGCGACCACCGTTTCAACTCAATTACCAACATGAATCCAGATTATCGAGCATTTATTGAAGAGGGAACAGATGCTTCTGTATCATTTGATTTACCAAGAACTGCTTTTATCAATTCAAACGCTTGCTTATTTTTTGAGTCGGTCGGCAATATAGACTCTTTCTCAGTTAATCTACCATCAAGTAGCAACACCATTGACGCCTCAAAATCTGGATGGCATAGTGAATGTTTTTTGATCAATCAAACTACAAATCAGTTGACTATCCAATTAGAATGGGATAGGGGTACTGATTCAAATTCATGGATAAATCCAACAGGGCTGTCTGGACGTGGCGACAGAGTTTTTGATGTAACTGGAATTAGAATTCATTGGCTGGAAATAGACATTTGAAGAACGAAAACTACGAAGGCATCAAAACTAAAGTAGCGGTGTCTAGACTGATGAAGAGCCTTGTAGTTATGCTCCCCACCTTAGATGAGGAGAATGGTCTACGTAGTGTGCTGCCCGAAATACCTATCAAAAAATTAGACAAACTGGGATGGCGGATTAACATCTGGGTTGTTGATGGAGGAAGTGCGGATCAAACTATTGCGATTGCTAAAGAGTATGGATGCGATGTAGTCAAGCAAGCAGGTACTGGAAAGGGTGCTGCAATGCGCACCGGCTTCACTAAATTTCTCTCTTCACAACATGATGCACTGGTAATGTTAGATGCAGATGGTACTTACGATGCTGGAGAAATTACCAATCTACTAACCTTACTTGAATCAAATGATGTAGTAATTGGAGACCGGCTTAAAGGCAATATTGAGCCGAATGCAATGACTAAATTGAATTATTTTGGCAACCATATGCTCACTTGGATTGCCTCCGGATTATATGGTGTCCCTGCTGTTGATCTTTGTACAGGTTATTGGGCGTTTTCAAAAAAAGCCATTGCCTCGCTGAAATTAAATTCTATGCGTTTTGAGATAGAGGCCGAAATGTTTGCGTCATGTGTCAAGGAGGAATTAATCCTTGGCGCAATACCGATTACTTACCGAGCAAGACTTGGCGAAGCAAAATTAGGGTCAGTGGTTGATGGTTGGGCTATTTTCAAAAAATTGCTTATTCGGCGTATCTTTGGAGACCCTATTGAAGTGGTGACAGGTAAAGGCAATCTCGACATGAACTAAGCAAGCAATCAAATTTGATGACTAGAAGGCCGAATCATGACCCGTCGCAAATGCTTGGTTTTGGGTGCCGGCGGATTAGTTGGACAAAGATTGCAACAACGCCTTGCTAATCATCCAATGTTCGAGATTGTTGCTGTTGCTGGCAGCCCCTCGTCCGCAGACAAGCAGTTATCCTCAATTCCTTGGCGATTAGATGAGGACCGCCCCAAGTTACCTGAGCTGCTCGTTATTGATGCCAATAATCCGAACTTGGCTCAGCAATGTCAAGCGATAGGGGTTGAACTGGCTTTTTCTGGCCTTCCATCAGCAATTGCTCAATCTGTGGAACAGGTCCTTATTGATGCTGGAATCACCGTATATTCAAATTCAAGTGCTTACCGAAGAAAACCGAATGTACCAATGATAATACCTGAAATAAATCCTCATCACAATTACTCAAGTAAGCATTATTGTGCAACAAATTGTACATTGATTCCACTTGCCCTTCCAGTTGCTGCAATTACTAAATTATCAGCGATTGTTTCTGTTAAAATGCGTAGTGAACAAGCACTTTCAGGTGCTGGTTGGCAATTATTATTCGATCAGCAAGCACTATCTGGAAATGTCAATCCTAACATCGATGGAGAGGCCGAAAAGACTTCTGCTGAATTACTCCATGTCTTAGGTAGTATGCAAGACCAATTAGTAACCCCAGCCGAATTTTCTCTCGACGTCAAATGCAAACGGATTGCTCGTCGTGACGGTCATCAAGTATTTGTTACACTCAAAACACAACGCTCACTGGAGTTACCTGAAATAATCCAACAGTTTCAAACTTTAGAAATCAGTCAGGAATTGCCAAGTAAACCCAAACAAGCGATTCATTTAGTTGACCAAATAAATCCTGTAGATCATTTGTGGAGCAATGGAGAAAACTTCACTTCAAATCCAAACCCCTCTGATGATTTGAAAACTGGTATGGCGGTTGTTGTTGGAGATTTATCGGTTGAAGGTAACAGGGTTTCATTCAATGCATACTCGCACAATACAATACGCGGTGCAGCTGGTGGTTTAGTATATCTAGCCGAATTTTTGCTACAAGAAAATTCCTAACTACAATACGGTATGCCTAAAGTATTGTTCCTGCTCGAATAACACGTTGCGCTATGGGAATCACTGCATTGATACCAGACATGACCATTGGCCAACTATATGTTGAGGCTGAATCTCGCTGGGATGAGATTTGGGATGAAAACGCTGCTCGGCTGCTTGTTTTACTGATGTTTCCTCGTAAACACCGTAAAATCATGGAACTACACGGGGATATGATTGAACATGGACAGCCGGTGATGACAGTTTTTCACCGTCCTAGAGACGAAGTTAAATTACTCGAAGAACAAAATTTTGACCCTCGCTCTGCTTCATATCAATTCGTCGACATCGCTAGTTCCGATTTAGGACCCTGGATGCAGCAATTAATGTCGCAAGAAAAATGGCTTCGAAGCACCATCGATGTAGTTCCTGTACCGTTCTCAATGGGAGTTCCAGCACAACGTGGCTTTGAACCAATCAGTATGCTGTGCTTTAGGCATCCCGATATAGACGCTCTTGAACGATATTACCTGCCCTTCCCGCCAAAGTCTATTCCGGGCAAATGCTTTGTTTCATTGCCAAGGCGACAAGCTGCGGAGTTGGCCAGACAACAAGCCGAAGTTCTAGGTGTTGGACGACTTGAAAAGAAGGCTAAAATTATCCAGCAAGCAACACCTATTGAAGCCCTTCCGCCACAAGTTAAATCTCAAGATGACGCAACATTAGATGCTGTGATGGATAATTTCTCAGACCAAATGTTGGAAGAAATGGCAAATGATGCTGAACAAGTGGTCAATGTAGAATTACCCTTTTCCCAAGTAAAACCTGAGAAACCAGTTGAACCTGATGAATTGATTGATGAATCCCCAGGTTCCCCTCAAAGTCCGGTTGAAAACGTCAAAATTCCGGAAATTGTTGAGGCTGAACCAGAAACCGAAATGACTGATATCGAGATAGAATTCCGTGCACTGGTCACCGAACTGATGGAAGCAGGGGTAGAACCTTCTGACATGATGGATGATTCAAGATGGGAAGATATTAGCGAACGTGCAATGGCAATTGGGTTTGAAACTTGGCCAGTATTTTTGCAACTAACTGCTGTACAGTAAATCGATTGACTCAAATATGACGGGAAAGAGGGAAAGACATGGGCTTCTGTATCAACTGCGGTAATCAACATCATGATGGTGTCAGATTTTGCCGTTTTTGCGGAACTGGCCAACCAAGTGAACAATTATTGGCTAGGCTAAGAGCAGAGGCTGAACAAATACGTTTGCTCAGGATGCAAATGCAACAACAGAATAACCAGCAAAACGATGCTTATGCCCGATTAGAAGCAATGCGTCAACAAGCCGAAGCAGCAGCCCGTCTCAACAATCAACAAAATCAACATTACCGGCCCCCAGGTTGGTGATTTTCTTTGCGGCCCAAACATTTGGCCATCGAATTGTCCAAATTACAACAACATCCTCAACATTCTGTTGAGTTAGAACAATACTCAACAGAAGGTGATTTGGCAGCATTCTTTGTTTTAGCAATCGACCAGTTAGACCACCTTGAAGGTAAAACTGTAATTGATGTTGGTGCTGGAAATGGAGTGCTGGGTCTTGGCTGTGCAATGATTGGTGCAAGTAATGTAATACTGATTGAAGCAGACCAAGAGGTATTATCTGTGGCGCAGTCAAATGCCGATAAAGTAATGGATAAACACAACTGCTCCATTGAAACGGTTAGGAGTATGATTGGCCAAGATCAAGTACCTGAGTATTCTGATGTTGATATTGTAATTATGAATCCACCATGGGGGTTTCAAAGTTCAAGAGCCGACCGCCCATTGCTTGAATATGGTTTTAGTTTACAGCCTAAATCAATGTATGTACTCCATTCCCAACAAGCCGGACATCTCAAAGGCATTGCCAAAGCCAACGGATATGATTGGGAAATTGTGTTTGAAAGTAATTTCCGATTACCACCAAAGTATTCTCACCAAAGCCGCAAAATGGGTGAAACCCAAGTTAAATGCTGGAGATTCCATCTTCCTGGCGACGCTAAAATCCTTGATGAGGATGAATGACGCATGTCTATTTCGTATGATGCATTGAAAAGGGATAAACTCGCCCGTCAACACAAGCGAAGGTTGTGCGACCTAAACAAGGCCACAATTGCTTAGGAATGATGAAAATGACGGCGAGCCTCGTCACCCCGGGAATGCAAGTATCAACCACCTCTGATTGTGAGGCTGGTGAAGGAACAATCGAAGTTGATGGTCGTATCCTAGCGACTGCTGTTGGTAACTTCATTATCGCTGATGGGGTTGCTACAGTTACTGCTGCAAAGCAAGTCTGCACTCCTGAAGTTGGTGACACAGTAATATGTCGAGTCGAAAAACTCAATGAGAAAAATGGTGAAGCCATGATTCTATGCATTGAAGGTAAACCTGGCAGTCTGCTACCAGAGCACCTGTACGGACATTTCCATGTGACCGGCCTAGTCGACAGATACATGCACCAAACTGCTGATGCTGTAAGGCGCCGAGATGTTTGTCGTGCGCTGATTAAGGAAGTATCACCGGTAGTGCGAATAGATTTCCGTGAGCGCAATGATTGTGGTGTACTACATGCTATTTGCCCGTCATGTGGTGATACATTAGTTGCTGAC
>JAKMFF010000230.1 GCA_022425585.1 Candidatus Poseidoniaceae archaeon | reverse complement strand
GGAGATTTGGTCGTGACCACAACCAGGACAAAGCGAAGACTTTCCACCAGTATAACTGTCCTTAGGCTCATTAATCACATTTAGTTTAACAGCTCTTGCTGGGCGTTCTCGCTTTTCACTCATAACTGACCCTCCTTCAAAGTCTTTAGAATCAAATCAGCGTAAATTTTCCCTCTTGGCGGCATGCCGTCTGAGTATGCTACACTGAGCAATTTTGGTACTAAATGGATTGGAATTTCTTTTCTTAATATGCCATACAATTGCCCGTCTCGATTAATTTCTAAGACAATTGTTTTCTCATGTCGGTCAATGAAATTCTCGATTTCACTGTGTGCTGGTAGTGCTCTTAGCCTACATTGGCTGACTTTGATACCAGTTGCTTCGAGTATGTCATCAATTTCTTGGATAGTATTTTCCATGCTGCCAAGATAAATTATCCCGATTTCACATTCTTTTTCTTCACGTAAAATAGGTGCGGGTAATTGGTCTCTTGCGCTGTCAATCTTATTGCGCAATCTAGTCATTAACTGTAGATAATCATGCGGTTTTTCGGAATATACTCCCATTGGGTTGTGGCCAGTTCCTCGGTACAAGATAGGTGCCATACCTGAGCCGGGAAGAGTTCTGTACGGTATTCCATCACCATCAACATCTAGGTATCTGCCAAATTCTTCAAAGGCTTCAAACACATCACGGTCACGAACAACTTTGCCTCTATCCATGTTTTCAGTAGGGTAGTCAAATCCGGAACATGCCCATCGGTTCATTCCTAAATCTAAATCACTCATGCCAAATACCGGTGTTTGGAATCTTTCGGTATAATCGAAGGCTCGCCAACCGAATTCAAAACATTCCTCCACCGTACCAGGGAACAGCACAATGTGTTGAGTGTCACCGTGACTGCCCTCGTAAAGCATGGTGATGTCTGATTGTTGAGTTCTAGTAGGTAGACCGGTTGAAGGTCCTACTCTACAAACATCCCAAAATACGGATGGTATTTCAGCGAAATACGCAAGGCCAATAAATTCCTGCATTAATGAAATTCCCGGTCCAGAAGTTGCAGTCATGCCTCTGCCTCCGGCCCAGCCTGAGCCAAGAACCATACCAGCAGCAGCAAGTTCATCTTCTGCTTGAATTACTGCACAGGTAGATTCTCCATCATCATTAGTTCTAATTTGTGGAATCCACTCAATCATGCCCTCTGCCAATGATGATGAGGGGGTAATTGGATACCATGCTAATAGTTGGGCACCACCAAATAGTGCGCCTAGAGCGATTGCTTCATTACCTTCAACAAAGAATTGTGGGGTTTCAATGGATCTTCCTTCTACTATGTATGGGTCTTGCTTAGACAGGTTTTCACGAAAGTAGGATCTGCCCATTTCTAGCGCAGTAGTGTTTAATTCAATTGCCGATGCTTTACCTTTGAATTGTTTCTTGACAGCAGATTCTAGGGCTGATTGTTCTATCCCTAAGATTTCAGCAAGCGCACCAACATAGACAATGTTAGTAATCAACTTAGCCAGTTTGGGGTTAATCTTACGTGCAATCTGATTCATTGGAATCGGATATGATACTACGTCTTCACGGTTCATCTCAAGTTTTGAATTCTCATTCCACACAACTACGGTGCCCGGTTCTAATGCCGCTAAATCTTCTTCCCAAGTTGCCGGATTAACCAGTACTTGGATGTCAGTACGATTGCCTGGTGCTTGATAACCATGGTCTGAAAGCCTAATTATGTACCATGTGGGTAAACCAGAGATGTTAGATGGGAACAGATTTTTTCCACTAACAGGAACACCCATGTCAAATAGGGATTGAAGTAAAATGAGATTCGCTGATTGTGAACCTGTGCCGTTTGCTGTTGCAATATTAATTGTGAAATCATTGGCAATGTTTTCCATCGGATTATTTCTCCTTTGGCAGAGTTTCCTCGCCCTTAACGCTAGGGGTTGGCATACACCCTTTGAACATGTTGCTTGAAATCTAGTATCTATTACGCTAGTTTCCAATAGTGAAACTCAAAACCAAATGCGTTGTCCGAGTATCATGGCAGACGAAAAAATGGACAAATCTTGGGAAAAAGCACGAAAAATGCTTGACAAAGGAAACACCTCTGGATGTTTAGATTTACTGCGCGAGGTAGATGCATCAGGAGAACACGCAACTACACTTAGACTCGCCGGCGAAGCAACTTGGGCCAACGCGAAGAAAAAAGATTCAAAGTCTGAATATCGCAAAGCTGCGTCATTATTGCGCGATTCGGTAAAGAAAGCACCGAGAAACAAAGGCAATAATTCGACTTACAACGAATTACTCAATGAAATGCAAGACAAAGGTATCAAAGAAACAAATCTACCTCGCCTGCTCAATGATGGAACACCAACAATTGCCGGTCTTGGAGCACTAGTTGGAGTGATAATTCTCGCACTGTTGTTAGTTAAGGCAGCCTCGTATACGCCCTCAACAGATTTGCCTACTGAAGCAAAAATGCGTTTGACGTGGACAGATGCTTCTGGAGTGTACAACGATGAAACCATCACTATCTCCCTAGATCCTGATGCCGCTCCTGTGCATACCGAGAACTTACACTTGCACGCGGTTGCGGGTGAATATGACGACTCACCATTCCATCGAATAATTGATGATTTTATGATTCAAGGCGGCGATTTCGAAAACCAAGATGGCTCTGGCGGTTATGCTGCTAAATGGTTTGGCTACTGTAACGGGGAAGCGATGGATAGTTCCACTGACTGTTCCAGTGAAACACTATACACAATGCCAGATGAGGCGGATAATGGACTTCTTCATACTCCTTGTACTATCTCAATGGCCAAAACCACTCCACCAAATACCGGCGGTAGTCAATTCTTCCTAATTCCGGAAGATAGCACGCCAAATTGGCTAGATGGTGTTCACACCGTATTTGGCGATATTACCGAAGGCTGTGAATTTGTTACTTCAATCAGCGAAGTTCCGACCAATGGCAACGACAATCCAGAAAATCCAGTGACGCTAGTTAGCGTAACTACCAACGGCGGAGAAGATACCCCATGGTGGTACTTTTGGTAATTGATGGCATAAATCAAAGCGTTTGATTGATAGATGTCTTCGTTTTGGGTTGGGTTATGACGACCGTTGACACCTTCAATGCAAAGCGAGAACTTTCCATCGGTGGGCATTATTATTCAATGTCTGGATTGGATGAAAACGGGATAGACACATCTCATCTGCCATATTCAATTCGAATTCTACTGGAAGGCGCACTTAGAGGCAACGACGGATTCTTAATCACCGAGCAAGATGTGCGTAATATCGCAAATTGGCAACCTAATGCAGAGCGTGGCGAAATTCCGTTTAGGCCATCTAGAGTAATCTTGCAGGATTTCACTGGTGTTCCTGCTGTGGTTGATTTAGCTGCGTTAAGAGATGCAATGGTCGAGATGGGTGGAGACCCCAGTAAGGTTAATCCTCAAGTCCCAGTGGACCTAGTGATAGATCACTCAGTTCAAGTTGACGTATCTGGTGCTCACAGCAATGCGTTGGATATGAACCTAGATATCGAGTACCATCGCAACATGGAGCGTTATACATTTCTAAAATGGGGGCAAAAGTCACTGAAGGACTTTCAAGTCGTACCGCCATCAAGAGGTATTGTTCACCAAGTGAATCTTGAATTTTTAGCAAGTGTTGCAAGGCAAGAAAATGGCATTTGGCTTGCCGACACATTGGTCGGAACTGATTCACACACAACAATGATCAATGGTCTTGGAGTACTTGGATGGGGTGTTGGCGGTATTGAAGCAGAGGCAGTTATGCTTGGCCAACCAATATACATGCTAGCACCAGATGTAGTTGGAGTGCGATTAACTGGCTCACTAAATCCAGGGGTTACGGCAACTGACATGACTTTGCGGATTGTTGAAATGTTGAGAGAACATGGCGTGGTTGGAAAATTTGTTGAGTTCTTTGGCAGTGGTATGGCGGCGCTTACTTTAGCCGACCGAGCAACAATTGCCAACATGGCTCCCGAATACGGTGCGACTTGCGGATTCTTCCCAGTTGATGAGCGCACTCTTGAGTATCTCAGACTAACTGGCCGAGAAGATTCAGCAATTGCTGCAGTTGAGGAATATTGCAAGGCACAAGGTCTTTGGTACAATTCAAGCGACGCTGAGAAATCATACACCGCAACTCTAGAACTGGATTTAACTACAATACAGCCAGCATTAGCAGGTCCAAAACGACCCCAAGACCGAGTTGACTTAACCAATATGAAACAGCATTTTGCCGAGACGTTAACTGCCGAAGTTGGCCATCAAGGGCATGGTTTGGCAGAAAGTGATTTGTCAAATAGCGCCATTATCGAGGCTGAAGGAGAACGTTTTGATCTAAATCATGGTGATGTTGTAATTGCAGCAATCACTTCTTGTACCAACACATCCAATCCAGGGGTCATGTTGGCTGCAGGACTACTTGCTAGAAATGCTCGACAACGAGGTCTTACCGTCAAGCCGTGGGTCAAAACCTCTCTAGCACCAGGCAGTCGAGTGGTTACGGAGTATTATGAAGCGACAGGGCTGCAAGATGATTTGAATGCGATGGGTTTCAATGTAGTCGGTTATGGTTGCACCACCTGTATTGGCAACTCCGGGCCATTGAGTGATGAAATCGATGCAGCCATCGATGAAGCAGGCCTGATCGTGGGTTCGGTGATTTCGGGCAACAGGAACTTTGAAGGAAGAGTGCACAGTAAGGTTAAGGCATCTTATTTAGC